>JAGBTL010000103.1 GCA_017631355.1 Clostridia bacterium | reverse complement strand
TCCCCGTAAGACAAGAAAGCTTGGTGTACTTCTTTTTGCAGGTCTTGCAATTTCATCTCTCATCAACAACGTTTGTCTTAAGGAATTTATTGAAAGACCCCGTCCCTATAACCTTGATCCCGAGGTTTGGGCAAACGCAGGCTATGAGTACGTATGGCCCGGTCTTATTAAAAAGAGCAGCAGCTGGTCATTCCCCTCAGGCCACACATCAACCTCAATCGGTGCCGCTTTTGCACTCCTTTTAGGTTGCCGTAAGAAAGAGCTTGCAGTTGGTATTCCTGCATTCATTATTTCACTTCTTATCGGCTTCTCAAGAATCTACGTTCACGTTCATTACCCCACAGACGTTATTGCAGGCGCAATAGTTGGTCTCATTGCAGGTGCACTTACATACGTTCTTTTCACAAAGCTCGTTTTCCCCAAGGCTGTTCCCGCAATTGAAAAGAAGCTTAACAAGAAGCTTTTATAAGATTAAAAAATTAAGGACTATGGCAAAAAGCCATAGTCCTTTTTATATGCCTAAATTAAGCGATGTAAGAGGGTTTATTCACCTTTAGGTGTAATAAGGTCAATACAACCAACAGGGCAAGCCTCGTGGCACTTGCCGCAGCCAACGCATTTTTCAGGGTCAACTGTTGCAAGAAAGCTTTCAACCTTGATGGCATCGTGCTCACATGCCTTCATACACTTCATACAGCCTATACAAGCGGCTTTGCAGTGCTTTCGGGCAACTGCACCCTTTTCCTTGTTGTTGCAAAGAACAGCCGCCTGTGTAACGTTAAGGGGTACCATTTTAATAAGACCCTTGGGACAAGCCTTAACGCACTTTTTACAGCTGTGACAAGCAATTGAAGAAATACGTGCAACACCATCACAAATGTGAATTGCATCAAAATCACAGGCATCAACACAGTCGCCAAGACCAAGACAGCCGAAGGTGCATTCCTTTGCACCACCAAAAAGCTGTGATGCCATACGGCAGCTGCTAACACCCTGATAATTCATTTTATCCTCAGAGTTTGTTGAATTACCAAGGCAATGAACAACTGCAACTGTGGGCATAACCGATGCTGCAGACGTGCCAAGGATTTCTGCAATCTGTGCTGCAACTGCATTACCACCGGGGGCACACAGGTTTGTTTCTGTTGCTTTTCCGCTTGAAAGGGCAGCAGCATAGCCGCCGCATCCGGAGAAGCCACAGGCACCGCAGTTTGCACCGGGGAGGCACTCTGTGATAGCCTCTGCCTTTTCGTCAACAGGGACAGCCATAATCTTTGAAGCTATTGCAAGACCAAGACCAAGTATAAGTCCGATGCCTGCAACAAGTAAAATGGGGAATAAAATTGTTTCCATAGTAAATTACCCCCTTAACCGAATATACCGTCAACAACACCTGAGAAGCCAAGGAAGGATACAGATGTAAGTGATGCGGCAATGAGTGTTGAGGGAAGCCCCTTCAGACACTCGGGAATATCTGCTGTTTCAAGCCTTGAACGAACACCGGCAAAAATAAGCATTGCTACCATAAAGCCGATACCTGCACCGAGTGAGTTAACCAAGGACATACCGAATGAGTAGCCCTCGTCAAGGTTGAGAAGAACAACACCGAGAACTGCACAGTTTGTTGTGATAAGGGGCAGGTAAATGCCAAGTGCGTTGTAAAGTGACTTGATGTACTTTTTAAGCACAATTTCAACAAGCTGAACAAGTGCAGCAATGATAAGAATGAAAACAATAGTCTGTAAATATGCTAAATCATATTTAACAAGAACTGTATTGATGGGGTAGGTAACTGCAGTTGAAATAAGCATAACGAAGATAACTGCAACGCTCATTCCGAGCGCGGTGTCAACCTTTTTGGAAACACCAAGGAATGGGCATATACCAAGGAACTTACAAAGAACGAAGTTTTCTGTGAGGATAGCGGTAAGAATTACCGAAAAGATTTGTGCTGCTGTCATATCTTTTTATCCTCCTCTCTTGAAACTACCTTTGAGCAGGTTGCCGCAAGGGGACAACTTTCACATCCGTGAAGCTCTGCCTTGGGCAATTTCTTCTTTTCGCTGATTGCATTTGAAATAGCAATGAGCACACCAAAAACAAAGAAGCCGCCTGCGGGAAGAATGAACAAGGTCATGGGTGTGTTAAGGATTGTAACACCGTTAAAGCCGCCAAGCACGTTGTCACCGAATACGGATAACAAATTCTGTGCATCGGTGAACAGAGAGCCGTTACCAAGGAACTCACGTACTGTTGCCATACAGAACAAAGCAGCGGTAAAGCCGATGCCCATTCCAAGACCGTCAACTGCAGATGCAATAACAGGGTTTTTGTTAGCAAATGCCTCAGCTCTGCCAAGAATGATGCAGTTAACAACAATAAGGGGAAGGAACACGCCCAAGGCTACATCAAGGGCAGGAACGAATGCCTTAACAAGCATCTGAACAAGTGTAACGAAGGATGCGATAATAACAACGTAGGCAGGAATACGAACCTTGTCGGGAATTATCTTACGAAGTGCGGAGATAACAATGTTTGAGCAAACAAGAACGATTGTTGCCGCAATACCCATACCGATTGCATTAACCATTGAGGTTGACGTTGCAAGGGTAGGACAGGTACCGAGCACAAGTCTTAAAACGGGGTTTTCCTTTATAAGACCCTTGGTGAATTCCTTTTTGAGTGAGCATTTTTCTTTAGCCATTGTTATCACCTGCCTTTACTGCCTCATAAGCGCTGAACGCCTGATTAACTGCTTCTGTAACAGCCTTTGATGTGATTGTTGCGCTTGTGATTGCTTTGATTTCTGTGTCGGTGCTTGTGTTTTTGTTAACACCGATATTACCGCCACGGTCAATGTACTGGCTAAGGAAATCATCGTTGTTAGCCTTCATACCAAGACCGGGAGTGTCGTTTATTGTAATAATCTTAACACCTGTAATTTTGTTTGTTTCTAATGAAACACCAACCATACAGCTGATATCACCGCCATAGCTTTTGGCTGTTGTGTTGAACACGTAGCCGATAGTGTTGCCGAAATCGTCTATGGCGTCATAGTAGGTAACAATATTGCCGTTTACCTCTACAGTGCTTTCGTTAACAAAGGATGAAGCCTCGCTCATAACAGCCTTTTTTGCTTCTCTGGCAGCTTCAACCTGAAGGTCGGCAATTCTGTCCTTAGTGAGCATATTTGTACCTGCAAGGAGTGCTGTGCAGACAAGAGCAATTATAAAAAGCATAATTGCAGGTAATGCAATTTCTTTAAAGCTTTTGTTTTTCATTCTGCCTTAGCCTCCTTCTGCTTTTTTTCTTTAATAAAGCCAAAGGGCTTAAGCTTTGTAAGGTTGTCAATGTGGGGCACAAGAAGGTTCATAAGAATAATACCAAATGAAACACCTTCGTTGTAGCTGCCGAACTGACGGATTACGCAAGCAACAAGACCGCAGCCGATACCGTAAATGATTTTACCCTTTGAGGTAAGGGGACAGGTTGCATAGTCGGTGGCCATAAAGATAGCACCTATGAGAAGACCGCCACCCATAAGGTTGTATGCAAGGTAGTTAAGGTCAAAGCCACCTGCAATAAGCATAAATACGGCAACAGTACCAATAAATGAAAGGGGAATTGAGGGGGAGATTACCTTGCGTGCAAGGAGATATGCACCGCCAAGGATAAGTGCGATTGTACAGGTTTCACCAAGACAGCCGCCGCGTGTACCAAGGAGCATATCAAGAAGGTCTGCGGTGGGTGTAGCTCCGTTTTGCAGCTCAAAGAGGGGAGTTGCGGTAGTAACGGCATCAACTGTTTCGTTCCAGTTGTAGGGTGCAACCCACGTTGACATCTGACCGGGGAAGGAAACCATAAGAACTATTCTGCCCATAAGTGCAGGATTCACAAAGTTCTGACCGATACCACCAAAGAACTGCTTTACAACTACAATAGCAACAAAGGCGCCGATGGGAACCATCCATATAGGTAAGGTTGAGGGCAGGTTGAATGCAAGTAAAAGGCCTGTTACAACTGCGCTTAAATCACTCAGGGTGTTTTTGCGCTTTAAAATTTTACGTGTTACGTATTCAAATACCATGCACGAAATAATGCTGACTGCGTTAATGAGCAGGGACCTTGGTCCGAAAATTGCAACAGATGCAATAAGCGCCGGAACAAGGGCGATAATTACGTCACGCATCATACCCTGTGAGGTTTCAGGAGATCTGAAGTGAGGTGATGCTGTAACGGTAGGTTTGATTTTTTGGATTAAAGCATTATGAGCCACTTTTTGCACCATCCTCTCTGATCATATCCTTTGCCAATACAAGGTACTGAACAAGGGGTCTGCCTGCAGGACAAGCATAGGCACAGGTGCCGCACTGCATACAGGCAATAACGTTGCTGTCCTTAAGTCCGTCAATATCACGAGCCTTAACCGAACGCATTACATTTGTGGGCATAAGACCCATGGGACAAACCTGACTACATCTGCCGCAACGGATACAATCGTTGTCAGGCTTGTCAATGATTGTGCCCTTCTGGAAGGCAAGAATAGCGTTGTAGCTTTTAATAATCGGCACGTCGGTAGTTACAAGGGCTGTACCCATCATGGGGCCGCCTGCAATAACCTTGTCAAGATTTGTAGTGAAGCCACCGCAGAAATCAATAACGTCGTGCAGGCTTGTACCGATAGGCACACGCACGTTCTGTGGCTTGATTATTGCAGAGCCGTCAACAGTCATTGAACGGCTTACAAGGGGCTTACCTGTTTCAAGGTATCTGCCGATAAAGGCAGTGCTTGTAACGTTCATTACAATAACGCCAACGTCAGCGGGTAATTTGCCGAGGGGAATTTTTCTGCCTGTTGCAGAGTATACAATCATTTTTTCAGCACCCTGCGGATAGCGTGACTTGAGTGCCATAACCTTTATTGAGCCGTCACCAACCTCATCGGCAACCTTCTGTAGCTTTTCAATAGCCTTTGGCTTGTTATCCTCAACAGCGATAACTGCGTGGGGAATTTTAAGATACTCCTTGATAATCATAAGGCTACGAATAATGTAGAGGGTGTTATCAAGGCACTCGCGGTAGTCAACGGTAATGTGGGGCTCACATTCAGCCGCGTTTACAACGATGGTATCAATGGGCTTGTCGGGTGAAAGTGCAAATTTAACGTGGCTTGGGAAGCCTGCGCCGCCAAGACCAACAAGGCCGGAATCACGTACTGCCTTGCGGAAGGAATCGGCATCAGTTACCTTGGGGGGCTCAATACCCTCAAAGAGAGCCATTTCACCGTCGGATTCAATTGTAACGGCAGGTGCCATGCGTCCGTTTGCAAGAACTGTGTCAGCAATAGCGGTAACCTTACCTGAAATTGAAGCGTGAATTGGTGCAGAGATGAATTTATCAGAATCACCGATAACCTGACCCACCTTGACTGTGTCGCCAACCTTTACGGTAGGTGAGCAGGGTGCACCGATATGCTGCTGCATAGGTAAAACAACCTTGTCAGGCGCAGGCATACGGATAATTCTGCAATCCTCTGTGTTTTTGTTGTGGGGTACTTTAACTCCGCCGCGCCCTCTGGCAATGGGGGAAAGTACACCTGCAATGTGCTTTAACATTTTTACGATCTACCCCTTTCAGCATTTTTGCGGAATGCTGTGATAGTTTTTTGTAATCTTGGAAAGGTAATGCCGAAAATAGTGCCTGTAATCATTCCGAAAGTCATTCCCGTGATGATGAGCATCCACCCGAGGGGAAGTACGGCCTTACCTAATATAATAACGGCAACAATGAATTGACCTATGTTGTGGAACACGGCGCACAATACACCAATGCCGATATAGCCTATTTTGCTACTGTTTATTTTCAGAAGTAAAATTAAAACGAGGCAGCTTAAAAGTCCGCCACAAAGACTCATGAAAAAAGCAGTTGTACCACGTGTAATGAGTGCAAAAGCTGCCTTGAACAGTACAATTCCCAAAGCATAGGGTGCTCCGAGTGTGGTTGCACCGAACATTGTTACAATGTTTGAGAAGCCCGGCTTCATACCGGCAATGGGTATGAACTGGGGTATAAGGCCTTCAATAAATGAAATTGCAATACTGAGTGCGCACATCATACCCATAAGTGCCACCTGTGATGCTTTGTCCTTCCTCATATCAGCCCACCACCGCATCTATGTCAGAGCTGCCGCCGTCGCTTGTTATTGATATAACAACACCTGCAGGCACGCAGGCTGCCACTTCACCGCCTGCAAGGAGCTTGCCCCTGTGCTGACAGGCGTTTGTGGGGCATTTTGCATCAATAAAGCGTATTGTGCCGTCCTCAACACGTATTTTGACCTGTGGGTCAGTATCAAGGGTAATAACCTCGTCAGCGGCTGTATCAAGGTCTATGCGACGAACCTCTGCACCGTCAACTGTTATTACAGCGGTTTTGCCCGATGGATTCATAAACAGAAAACCAAATAACCCTGACAACAGAAATATTGTGACTATAATGACAATATCCGTTGTGGTTATAAGTTTTCGTGGCTTTGCGTTCATATAATACCTTCCGAAAGCTTTTGTGTGAAAATTTTGTTAAACTTCGTTAATAAAATATCAAAAAAATAATATTTTTGAGTAAATTTAACCAACGATATTATACAACACAATACTTGCTTTTTCAACCTAAATTTGATATATATTATTGTATATAAAAGAAATTTCAGGAGGTTTTTTATGTATAATAGCCTTTTTGTTAATTCAAAGGTAATCAGCGGTAAGGATTGCCTTGTAAATAACAGTAATATGCTTCATCAGTTCGGCAAAAAATGTCTTATTGTCACAGGCAAGAGCGGTGCCAAAAAGAGCGGTGCCCTTGATGATGCTGTTACGGCACTTTCAATGCAGGAAATTGAATTTGGTATTTATGACAATATCGGTGAAAATCCCCTTGTTTCCTCTGTTATTGAGGGTGGTAAATACGCAAGGGAGATGGGCGCAGATTTCATAATAGGTATCGGTGGCGGCTCTGCCCTTGATGCCTCAAAGGCGGTTGCTATTTGCGCTGCTAACTCCGAATTTGATATTGATGGTCTGTATAACCGCCAAAACCCTGCAAAGGCTTTGCCTGTTGTACTTATTGGCACAACCGCAGGTACAGGTAGTGAGGTTACAGGTGTTTCTGTGCTTACTAATGATAATAATATGCAGAAAAAGAGTATAGGCGGTGCTGATTGCTATGCTGCACTTGTTTTTGCCGATGCTAAATATACTTACTCAATGCCGTATAACACAACGGTTTCAACAGCACTTGATGCCTTTGCACACGCAGTGGAGGGCTTTTTCTCACCCAAATGTACCGAGTACCCCGAGGTTTATGCAAGAATGGCAATCCCTGTTATTTATAAAGGCTTAAAGACGCTTTATAATGAAAAAGCGCTTCCCTCAAAGGAAGTGCGCGATGAGATTTTCTTAGGCTCACTTTATGCAGGTCTTGAGCTTAACGTGTGCGGTGCCGCATTCCCACATACCGTCGGCTACATCCTGACCGAGGAGTTCGGTGTGCCTCACGGCAAGGCTTGTGCCGCCCTTATGCCACACTTGCTTATAAAAGCTAAACGACACAGCACAGAGCGTTTCCACGAGTTTTTGCGCCTTTGCGGTGAAAATGAGGTAAAGGTTATTGATACAATAAAGGCGCTTGCAGACGTTAAAATAAGTGCAAACGATGAACAGCTTGTTAAGTGGTGCTCACGTTGGAGTGACGTGAAAAACTTCCACAATACCCCCGGCGACTTCACAAATGAAGAAGCAGTTGAAGCATTGAAAGAATTGCGATAAACTAAAAGATATGCGAAGCCTTACCTCCCTAACCCTAGGGAGGGGGATCACGCCTTTGGCGTGGTGGTGGGTAGTTCCGTTAAAGAATTGTCCCTTGTTATATAGAGCTTGTTTTAGATTAAGTAAATTATATTGTATAATTCTGGAAGGAGAATATCTTTGGGAAAAAACAAAGTAATACTTATATTAGAAATTGTAATGTGTTTAGTGGCTTCTGTTGAGTTATTCTATAATTTTTTCCAATGTGTAACTGCAGATTTCCTTCCTGAAAGCGAGCTTGTTTATGAGGAATGTACGTTTAAGTGGTATGACCACGAGGTAGAACGTAGGAGAGTACACTATTATTATATTTACGTAAACGAGTATGATAAGCCTTTAAAAATAGATGGCAAGGTTTTTAAGGAAACTGATGAAAAGGCTTTGTCAGAGATAGAGATGATGGATAAAATAACTGTCAGCATCTTCAATAAAGGTGATGATCTGTATCTGTATTCGGTATCCCACGGTGACGTTCAGATATTGAGCTATGATGTTTTCGTTTCAGAGCACATGCGCGCCAATGAGATACAGTTTTATTCTTCTATGGCAATAGGTCCGTTATGCCTTGCCAGAGGCATTTACTGTATAGTGAATTATAAAAAGAAAAGTAAACGCTTGCCGTGGATATGATTTGTTCGTGATTTTACAAAAGAGTTATTAAAATTATAAGGGGTGATTACTGTTGACAAAGAAAATGCTAAAGGAAAGAAAAAGGCAACGCAATAAAGAAAAGAATGTTCTCAAAAAGCATTGTGCAGTAATTTCCATTTTCATAATATTCTTTTCTGTTGCGGTGTATTGTTTTTCAACAATAAATTACCCTTCAAAGGATGCTCTTGTTTATGAAGATTGCACGTTTATAAGATATGAGTATAAAAAAGAAGAAAGCTCCAAAGGAAGAGTAACTAAATACTACAATATTTATGTTGAAGAGTATGATACACCATTGGAAATAGATAATATCGTTTATGATAATATTGATACGCGAGTGCTATATAAACTGAAAGCGGGCGATATAGTTACGGTTAGTATATGCGAATTTAAGGACACCCGTTCATTGTATGCTTTTTCCTTTGGTGATGACTGTATTTTATCGTATGACGAATACCTGAACGTACACACAAGTAATTCGGATGGAATGATTAAAATACTAATTGTTTTATTAGTTCTTACATCGGGGTGGATGTTTGCAGAAATTATTTATTTCCGAAAAAAGGGCAAGGTTATATCATGGCGCCACGTCTGGTTTTTTAATGCTTAATCAAAAAAGGCTTTCTCATTTAAGAGAAAGCCTTTTTCTTTTACTTTTTAATCTTCTTAACAAGCACGCTTGCCACAACAAGTGCGGTAGCACCTGCCACAAGCTTGCCGACAATAACCGGCAATATGTACTCTCCGTTGTAGGAGAGGGTAAATGCAAGGTGGTCACCGAAAACGAAGGCGGCACTTACTGCAAAGGCAAGGTTTAAAACTCTGCCCTTGCGATTCATTTTGTCAGCGCTTTCCATTGTGGCGATACTGTTTGCAAGTGTAGCAATAAGTCCGATAACAGATGTATCATCAAGCTCCAGCTTTTTGCCTAAGGCAGAAAGGGGCTTTTTTAATATCTTTGATATTATGGCGATGAGGGGGAATGTACCTGCAAGTGTTATACAGATTGTGAAAACTGTTGCAGCACTTTCCATAAGTGGGGCGGTATTTTCTAAAATCACCTTACCCGTTAAGGTCTGGAAAATACCAAGTGCAAGACCACAGGTAATAAGTATTGATATGATTTTGCCGAATACGGAGAAAACCTTGATTGTTGCCTTGGGGAACTTTAAAAGACCGATTATTATAATAACCGAAATCACAATTGCAGGTAAAAGGTTTATAAGCACCTTAAGTGGTGAAATGCTCATCGCAATACCTGAAATAAAGCAGCCTACGGGAATTGTGCTTATGCCACACAAAAGACCTAAAAGCACGTCATCATGGTTTTCTTTTTTAGCGGATTGCAGTGCAACGGGTATTGTGAATGAAATCGTTGCACCAAGCATAGCTGCTACACAAAGACCGTGGAATGCACCTAACACAGGGTCGGTAGCTACTGAGTCTGCAAGTGCGGCACCGCCCATATCATTTGCTATAAGTATTCCTGCTACAGCTGACGGGTCAAAGCCGATTGCATTTGCCACGGGGGTGATGAGCGGTAGCATAAGGTCTGCAAGCACCGGAGCAATTGTCATCATACCCAGCATTGAAAGTGAAAGGGGACCAAGTGTATGGAGTCCCTTTTCAAATTCATCGCCAAGCTTCAGGTGGTTGCCTGTTATTTTATCTAATGCACCGATTACAGCAAAAATTGCCATTATGGTTGCAAGTGTCTGTGCCAAAATATCACGTCCGAATTATTTCTTTTTTGCTTTTTTCTTGATTTTATTAAGGTTTGCGTTTACTTCAAGAATCTGCTCTTTTGTGAATTTGTTGCCCATCATCATAAATGCACGCTTGATGGTGAAGCCCTTAACCATACCAAGGAGTGAGTCAATCATACTCTTGTTTACCTTGATTTTACCAAGGCTGAAGCCCATAACCTCTGCCTTGCCGTCCTTTGTGCCCTGTGACATCACGTTTTTGATGAGCAGAAGCACCTTGATGAGGGCAATTTTACCCTTAAGTGTGCTCATAATGTCACCAATTGTATCGTTGATTGAGTAATAGCCCACAGGAGTTGTGATTTCAAACCAGTTAATAACCTGGTTTTCCTCCTTCATAATATACTCCTCGTTGGGAGTATCAACCTTGCGGATTGTTGCGGTATCTGTAAGGTCGCCTGCTTTAGCCTCAAGGGTGGTTTCGCCCTCGTTCTTAACCTCAAAATAGAAGAAGGGGAACTGACCCTTTGTCTGTTTACCAACGCTTACACCATTTGCAAAGAGCTCAACCTCGTTGCAGTTTGAATAAACGGTAACCTTTGTTACGTCCTCAACGCGGTCAATGTATCTCTTGGAGCAGATGTGTACCATGGGCTCGGGGTTGAGCCATGCCTTGTATGCATAGAAGGAGTCCTTCTTGTACTGACGGTCAAAGGTTACAAGACCCTTGTGGTTCATACCGTTTTCGCCACCCTCTGCACGGGCATCAGCGGCAAAGTCAAACATATTCCATACGTGAGTTGCCCAGATGTAGGGACGCTCTGCAATCTGTTTGATAAGCTCCTCGTGGTAGTAGCTCTGATATTCCTCAGTATAGTCACCCTGTGAAGGCTCGGATGTGTGCCAGTTAAGAGCCTCGCAGCCATACTCACTCAAGCCGATTGCCTTGTTGGGGTATTTCTTGTGGAAGTCGTCAAACCACTTGCCGTTCATATCGGTTGTGCCGCCATACCAACCAAAATAGTGGTTGTATGAAAGCACGTCGCTTATGTGAACGTATTCATTGTCCATTGAGCACATTGTAACTGTTGCAATGGTTGTAAGACGTGTGCTGTCCATATCGTGAACAAGCTTGTTAAGGTCCTTATGGTTTTTGATAAGGTGGGGGTCATCTGCGCCTGCAATGGTGATTTCGTTTGAAAGACCCCAGAAGCAGATTGAAGCGTGGTTGTAGTTCTGTGCTACAAGCTCCTTCATCTGGCTGATGGTGTTGTCATAACCGCCCTCCATGTGGCGTGAAATATAGGGGATTTCTGCCCAGATAACAAGACCGTTTTCATCACAAAGGTCATAGAATTCCTGTGCGTGCTGATAATGAGCAAGGCGGATTGTTGTTGCGCCTACCTCCATTATCAAATCAATGTCACGCTTGTGGTCCTCAAGGGAAAGCGCATTACCCTTTGTGGGGTAGTCCTGATGGCGAGATACACCGCGAAGGGGGTATTCCTCACCGTTAAGGATAAAGCCCTTTTCGGGGTCAACGCTGAATGAACGGCAACCGAATCTTGTGGAAACAAAGTCAACCGCTTCACCATTTACTGTAAGGGTAGCCTCCATTGTGTAAAGGAAGGGGTCCTTTCTGCCGTGCCAGAGGTGAGCGTTATCAATTGTCATTGTCACCTTAGCGCTGTCGGCGGATGCAGTTGCCTCGCAAACAACTGTGTCACCATCAAGAATTTTATAGCTAACCTCTGCACCTGCGGGGTTGGTTATAAAGCCTTCAACTGTAACGTCGGCATTTTTGCCGTTTACAATGGGTGTAACCATAATGCCGGGTGCACCGTAATAATCAAGGTCAAAGTGTGATTTGTTAACACAAACAAGCTTTACGCTGCGGTAAATACCACCATAGAAGGTAAAGTCTGCAACCTGAGGGTAAACCTCTTCGTTGGGAGAGTTGTCAGCACATACAACAAGGAGGTTGCTTTCCTTAATGCTGTCAACAGGGATTTTTACACGGAAGCGTGAATAACCGCCGTGGTGAACACAAAGCGATGCACCGTTCCAAAAAACCTCTGCAGAGGAGTTAACTGCATCAAATTCAACGTAGTTTTCCTCACCTGTAAGGTCGGCTTTTAAAATTTCCTTTGCATAGTAGCATGCCTGACGAAGGTAGTCGTTGCCACCGTCCTGACCGTCAGTACCGTTCCATGTGTGGGGAAGGTCAAGCTTCTGCCAATCTGTGGGTAAAGCAGAGGGGGCAGATTTTTCTGTGCTTGAAAAAAGCCAGCTTGAATTGATGTTTTTGATTTCTCTCATTTCTTTCGTAATTCCTTTCCGAAAAGTGATAATTTAGCTCTGTTGCGCGGGGGTATGAATAAGCAGATTAAGGGGAAAAGCTCAAGCCTTCCCAAGAGCATATCTGCAATGAAAACTGTTTTGGACAAATCGCTAAAGGTGCTGAAGTTGCCTGTTGCACCGCATATTCCAAAGCCGGGACCAATGTTGTTGAGTGTGGCGATAACACCTGTTATGTTGGATATCATATCGGTTTTGTCAGCGGAAACAACGAGCACCGAAATGCAGAAGGACATAACGTACAGGGTAAGGAATGCAAGTGTTCCTCGCATTGTTTCGTCGGGGATAACCCTGCCGTCAAATTTCAAAACCTTTACTGATCGTGGGTGTGAAATGCTGCGGAGCTCCTTGAGAGCGTTTTTCATAAGGAGCATAACACGTGATACCTTGAAGCCGCCACCTGTGCTGCCTGCACATGCGCCGATACACATAATCAGGAGCATAACCATGCGGCTAAGCTCGGGCCATTTGTTAAAGTCAACAGTTGAATAGCCTGTTGTTGTCATAACTGAGCTGACCTGAAATGCCGCTTGCTGAAGCGCCTTGCCAACGGATTCAAACTGATTGTGAATGTTGATTGTGATTATGGTAATTGCGCCTGCCATAATTCCGGATAGGTCCAGAGCTCGCTGCTGCGAAGAGCATCCCTGAAGCGCTTGAAAAGCAACAGAAAATAGAAGTTGAAGTTTATACCGAACAATGCCATAAAAACGGTAACAACAACCTGACAATAAGTATTATAACCTGCCATGCTTGAGTTAAGCACACCAAAGCCGCCTGTGCCTGCAGTACCAAATGCAATTGTTATACTGTCAAACAGGGGCATACCACCGCAGATTAACAAAACGATGAGTGCAATCGTAAGTACAAAATATATCAGGTATAAAATTCGTGCTGTTTTGTTTGATTTGGGTACAAGCTTGCCAACGCTTGGGCCGGGGCTTTCTGCTCGCATAAGGTGAAGGTCACCGCCACCACCGGAAAGGGGAAGCACCGCCATAACGAAAACAAGAACGCCCATACCACCAATCCAATGAGTGAAGCTGCGCCAGAACAGCAAGGATTTTGACATGACCTCAACGTTGGTCAGTATGCTTGAGCCTGTTGTTGTAAAGCCCGAAACGGTTTCAAACAGCGCATCAATATAACGGGGAATTTCACCGCTGAAGTAGAAGGGAAGTGCGCCAAACAAACTGAGCACAATCCAACCAAGTGCAACTATAACAAGTCCGTCACGTGCATATATTGTTTTGTCCTTTGGCTTGAGTAGGGCAAGAGCACCGCCCACAAGGAGTAATATGCCGATTGTCAGAAGAAAATCGGGTATTGTCTTGTCGCCATATATAAAGGCTGTTGCCAAGGGGAGTAATAATAATCCGGCTTCGCATAGAAGTAGCATACCAAGCACGTAAGCCGTCATTCGTTTGTTCATAAAAAATACCTTATTTCACGAAAATTAGTCTAAAATGTCATCAAGCTTTGAAAGGCGCTCCGTTGCGGTTATGATAACAACTCTGTCATCGGGGCAAAGAATATCGGCGCCGTTGGGGATTATAACCTTGTCGCCACGTGTAATTGAGCCTAAAAGAATGTTTTTTCTCAGTCTCAGCTCCTGAATGGGTCTGTTTATAAGCTTGCTGTCAGGGGCAACTGAAAATTCAATTGCTTCAACCTTATTGTTGATGATTCGTGTAAGTGTTTTAACGTTGTCGCCCTGGTCGCCCGAGCCCATTGCGCGAACCTGCTTGAGAATGATGTTGGCGGTTATAAACTTTGGGTAAATAACGCTGTCAATATCAAGGGTTTTAAGCACCTCGCGGAAAAGGGTGTGGTTTACCTTGGCAATGGTTTTAACCTTTGGGTTTACGCTCTTTGCAAAGAGTGAAAGAACGATGTTTTCCTCGTCAATGCCTGTAAGGCAGCAGAACGCATCGGCGTCGACAATGCCCTCCTCAAGGAGAAGTGAACGGTTTGTGCCGTCACCATGAACAATGTTGATGTTGTCAAGCATACTGCTAAGGCTTTTTGCAACCTCAAGGTCCTTTTCAACAATGGTTGTGTTAACGTTAATGTTGTTAAGCAGCTTAGCAAGATAAACAGATATTTTGCCGCCGCCGATAATCATAATATTTTTAATGTCGTTGGCCTTAAAGCCTATTTTCTTGAAGAAGTCTGATGCGGTTTTGGTTGAGGTCAGCACCGCAATGGTGTCGTTTTCCTTGATTACAAAGTTACCGTCGGGAATGAAAACGTCGTTTCCGCGCTCAACGGCACAAGCAAGGGCAGGGAGCTTGATTTTTGAGAAGGAGTCCTTAAGGGGCTTGTCTATAAGGTTGCAGGTCTTGTTGACAACAAAGCTGAGAATATCAACCTTGCCATGACCGAAAACGCTTACGTTACGTGCAACAGGGAACTCCAACGTGCGTAAAAATTCCGCAGCAGCCTCGCGCTCGGGGTTAACCGCCATTGTAAGACCAAGGCTGTCCTTAATGATGTGTAAATCGCCGCTGTACTGAGGATTTCTCACTCTGGCAATGGTGTGTGTGGCACCAAGCTTTTTGGCAATAAGGCAGCTCAGAATGTTGATTTCATCACTGCCTGTGAGGGCAATAACCATATCACATTCCGTTACACCTGCGTCAATAAGTGTTTTTGAGGTAGCTCCGTTACCGATAACACCGATTACGTCAATATCCTGCAGGGTGTCATTGATAACGCTTTCCTCGGTATCTACAATAACAATGTCGTGGTCCTCCTGGGCAAGCTGCTCAGCGACTGTGTAACCGACCTTACCTATTCCGACAACAATAATGTTCAAAAAATTACGCCGCCCTTCTGCACATTAATATACATAATACATTATATAGTAAATAAAAACTGTTGGCAAGAAAAATGGCGGTCAAAAGTGCACAAATATGAGGGGTAGCTTTAGTTTAAAATAACAGTAATAAGTTTATACTTGTTAAATTGTTACAGAATCTGCTATAATTGTTTTAATTCAAAAAAGAGGTGTTTTTTATGACTGTAAAACGAAAAAATATAATCCGCCTTGCGGTGGCACTCGTTATGCTGTTGGCTTTGGGTGTTACCTGCTTTGCTACGGCAGAGGTTGAGGCGCCTATGGTTGACATCGCTGTATATAACGGCGAAAGTGGCATTCACGCCCAATGGAGTTGTCAGTCAGATGCAGAATCCTTCCTGCTGTACAGAGCCTGTGGCGATGCGGAGCCTGTGCTTATAGGTGAGCTTTCAGGTGACGTGACTGAATTTGTTGACGAAGGTGCCGAGGGCGGTGTTGTGTATAAATATACCGTAACGGCAACCCTTGAGGGCGGCATAGCGGAAAGCAGCGCAGCAGAAATTATGTGCCTTAAGGTGCCTGAAATAACCTGTGCTTTTAATAATCCACAGGGTATTGTTTTCGGCTGGAAGCAGGTTGAGGGCGCCACAGAATACAGGCTCTATAAGGACGGCTGCAAATCACCCTTTGCTACCGTTGGTGCAGGTACCTTAAGCTATACAGATACCTCTGTGGCTCACGGAAATGCCCACACATACAGCGTTGAGGCTTACGCCGAGGGCTATGTAAGCTATCCCTCATTCAGAAAGTCATGCATTTTTGTGGAGGCGCCCGAGCTTGTAAGTGTTTCAAATGGCGATGGCTATACCTGCTTCAAGTGGGATGGTCCCGACGATGCAGACGGATACAGAGTGTATAAGAAAACAGAGGCCGGAAACTGGAAGCTTGTTACAAAAACAAGCGGAAAAGCAATATATATTATCGACCGAAGCGTAAAGGGCGGTGACGTGTGCACCTATACCGTACAGGCTGTCAAAAACGGAAGCATAAGCGGTTATGATGGCGTGGGTGAAACAGGTATTTACGTTGAAAAGCCTGCTATAAATCAGCTCTTTAACGCCAAGGACGGGCTTTACCTCAGTTGGTCGGGGGTAAAGGGTGCAACAAGCTATATGGTGTACAGACGCGACACCATAAACACCTCGTGGAAGCTTGTTTACACAGGCACAAATACATATTTGCAGGACAGTAGGGTAGCGAACGGAGTTTACTTTGCTTATACAGTTAGAGCAGTCAGCAGCCTTGGTAATTACAGCGCATGCGATAGTAAGGGCACAAACACAATCGTGCTTAAAAAACCAAATCTCAGCCTTGGCTGTACACCTGACGGCATTATGATCAGCTGGACAAAGCTTTTATCTGCAACAGGCTATAATATTTACCGTAAGGCGGTAGGGGATGCATCGTGGAGGCTTATAAAAACAACAAAGCAGAGCGACAACAGCTACTTTGTTGATAAAAACGTTTCACAGGGCACGTCATATATCTACACAATCCGTCAGACCCGCGGAGGAGTTCTTGGCAGCTATAACCTTACAGGCGTTAAAACATCCTTCTATAAGGCGCCAACAGTCAGCCTTTCATACGGCTCAGGCGGTGTAACAGTCAGCTGGACAAAATCACCTGTCGGCATGGGCTATGCCATTGACCGCAGAGTAAGCGGCGGCTGGAAGCAGATTTCTGTTATTAGCGGTCTTAATACCCTAAGGCTTGTTGATTTGGGCTATTCCAAGGGTGTTCTTAACTATTACAGAGTAAGGGTTACAGGCACAAATCTTGTGTCAAACAGCGCTTCAATAAAGGGCTTTGACCCGTCGGTGCCCATGGTTGCACTTACCTATGACGACGGACCATATTCCCCTGTTACAAACAGAATTCTTGATACCCTTGAAAGGTACGATGCAAAGGCAACCTTCTTTGTAGTTGGTAACAGAGTGAGCAGCTACAGCTCAACTGTAAAGCGTGCATATAATATGGGCTGCGAAATTGCAAACCATACGTATAATCACACCTTCCTTACATCTGCAAGCAGCAGTACAATCAGCAACGAAATTAACAGAACAAACAGCGCAGTAAAGAGCGTTACGGGTCAGTCGCCCGTTATTGTGCGAGCACCTGGCGGTGACCTTAATTCACGAGTGCTCAGCACAGTCAATTATCCGTTTGTGGGCTGGGACGTTGACACCCTTGACTGGAGCAGCCGCAATGCTTCATCGGTTATTGCAAAGGTAAAGCGTAACGTGCGAAACGGCTCAATTGTGCTCATGCACGACCTGTATTCCTCAACTGCAACGGCAACGGAAACAATCGTGCCGTGGCTTATTGATGAGGGCTATTGCCTTGTAACAGTAAGCGAGCTTATGGAATATAAAAACATAAACTTCCACGCAGGTAAGGTTTACCATTGCGCATATTAAAATCAAGCCGTGCCCTCCGGTTATTCCTCGGAGGGCACCTTCTTGTTGCAGAAAATCATAATTTTATTAAATTAACACTTGATTATGCAGAGCATATAATGTATAATATCACAGTCAAAAACAAATTTTTGACAGACATCACAATGAGCTGTGGCTCAGTTTGGGGACGTTTCCGAGCGCCGCCGGTGGCGGATGCAGCGATGAAAAAGGAGTGGCGCAATAAGGAGTATCGCGAAGTGAAGAACGAGCGAGACGACCATATTGCAACAGGAAGAGCGCGACCTTCGGGACGAAGATTTTTTCGCAAGAAAAAACGTCCAATTTAAAATTTAATATCTATTTCGGGGTGTGGCTCAGTTTGGTAGAGCGCTTCGTTCGGGACGAAGAAGTCGGGTGTTCGAATCACCTCACTCCGACCAAGAAAGAACAGATAGCATCAGTTATCTGTTCTTTTCTTTTATTGCTTTAGTTGTTGATTGGTGATATAATCAACTCAACAAACTTGAATTTGAAGAGCAGCTTGAATAGTATGAATTTTGAATGAGGTAAATCAATTATGAGTGAACAAAAATATGATTTTGTAAATGTACATATTAGCAACATCAGTTTTCCTAAAACTATAGATCAACTCGAAGATTTTATCTATGAACACGGTTGCTACAACGTGGAAGACGTGATAAATGAAGCTGCAGGCGGTTATACTAATTGGACAGTTCCTCGTAGTAGTGTTGTCGGAGATATTGTCATGTTTTGTCATGCAAAAACTGCAATACAAT
>JAGBTL010000102.1 GCA_017631355.1 Clostridia bacterium | reverse complement strand
GCTTTAACGTTGCATTCCTTGCACAGCCCAAATTCAATAGCTGCGAGGATTTCAAACGCTTTGGCAGACCTCGTCTTGGCTTCCTTGTTTCTGCAGGCAACATTGACTCAATGGTTGCTCACTATACCGTTGCCAAGCGCAAGCGTAATTATGATTACTATTCACCGGGCGGTAAAATGGGGCTTCGTCCCGACAGAGCCGCAGAGGTTTATTGCCGTCTTATAAAAGAGGCGTATCCCGATTCACCTGTCATTCTTGGCGGTCTTGAGGTATCGCTTCGTCGCTTTGCTCACTACGATTATTGGGATGACACGGTTCTACCGAGCCTTCTTGTATCATCAGGTGCAGATATACTTACCTATGGTATGGGTGAAAATATTATAAGAAAAATCGCCGCACTCCTTGACAAGGGCGTACCAATCAACAAAATCCGCGACGTGCGCGGTACAGTATGGCTTGGTGACAAGGGCGATAAAATACACTTTGATTCCTGCGGAGAGTGGGAGTTTAACAAATTGAAGTCTGATAAGGAATACTATGCACGTGCATTTGCGGTGCAGTATGAAAATCAGGACAGCGTTTACGGCAAGGCCTTGGTGGAGTATTATGGCAATAAAATGCTTGTTCAAAATCCGCCTATGCCGCCCCTTGAGCAGGAGGAGCTTGACGAGGTTTATGATTTGCCGTATATGAGAGATTATCACCCCTCGTACAAGAGTCAGGGCGGAGTTCCTGCTATTACCGAGGTGCAGTTCTCTCTGACACATAACCGAGGCTGCTTTGGTGGCTGTAATTTCTGCGCCCTTGCCTTTCATCAGGGCAGAAGCGTGCGCTCACGTAGCATTGAAAGCGTGGTTAAGGAGGCAAAGCTTCTTACAGAGCTGCCGGGCTTCAAGGGCTATATCAACGACGTTGGCGGTCCTACCGCAAACTTCCGCGGACCTGCCTGTGAAAAGCAGCTCAAAAGCGGTGTTTGTGCAAAAAGAAAATGCCTTGCACCCGAGCCCTGCAAAAATCTTAAGGCAGACCACAGTGAATATATAAAGCTCCTTTCAGAAATTGAGCAGATACCAAAAATCAAAAAGGTATTTATACGTTCAGGTATCAGGTTTGACTACCTTATGGCAGACACCACACCTTCAGGCAACGCTTTTTTTAAAAAGCTTGTCCGCGACCACGTCAGCGGTCAGCTTAAGGTTGCTCCCGAGCATTGTTCAGGCAACGTGCTTCGTCTAATGGGTAAGCCCGATTTCAAGGTTTACGAGCGCTTCAAGGACAGATATTTTGAGCTTACAAAGAGCTTCGGCAAGGAGCAGTATCTTGTGCCGTACCTTATGTCAAGCCATCCCGGCAGTACACTTAACGATGCTGTAAAGCTTTCGGAGTTTATTAAGCGCTGGAACTATAACCCCGAGCAGGTGCAGGACTATTATCCCACACCGGGTACAGCATCAACCGTTATGTTCTATACGGAGCTTGACCCATTTACAATGCAAAAGGTTTACGTTCCCAAATCACCTGAGGAAAAGCGTATGCAGAGAGCGCTCCTTCAATGTGCCGATCCCAAAAATGCAGACTTGGTACGCACCGCGCTCAGAAAATGTCATCGCGAGGATTTAATCGGCTATGATAAAAAGTGCCTTGTAAAGCCCTCGTATAAGGACAGGGTAGAGCAGGCAAAAAAGCAGAAATCAGACCCTCGCAGAAACAACAATAACAACCGCCGTGGCGGAGCAAGACCACATAAAAGGAGATAAACTATGCAGCTTCTTAAAATTGATAAGGATAATTATATCGGTCAGGCAGACCCGTATATCATTGAGCATAAGGGCAAATACTATATCTATACCACGGGTGATGACGGCCTTTACGGCTATTCCTGTGACACCCTTCTCGGTGATTGGAAATTTGAAGGACAGCTTTTCACTATTCCCGGCAGAGAAAGCTTCTGGGCGCCGTCAGTTATTTGCCTTGACGATAAGTTCTATATTTATTTTTCATTTGAGCTTTATGAGGACGTGCCCGATCAGGGCGGTCACCATCAGGCAATGCACGTTGCCGTAAGTGACAATCCTATGGGACCCTTTGAGCTTAAGGGTCAGATAGCACATCCCTTCAGCATTGATTCACACATAGTAAAAACCGATGCAGGTCTTTTCCTTTTCTATTCACCCAACACCTTTGACGGTGACAGAATCGGCACACACATTGTTGTGCAGAAGATGGCAGATCCCTTTACTCTTGAGGGTGAGCCTACAGTTGTTCTTCTTCCCTCTATTGATGAGGAAATCTTCTGTCGCAACCGCTACAAGGAGGGTCAGCATTGGCACACCCTTGAGGGTGCCTTCTGGTTTCAGGAGGGTGAGTGGCAGTACCTTATGTACAGCGGCGGCAGATATGAGGACGAAACTTATTTTGTAGGCTATGCTGCTGCAAAAACTACCGAGCAGGATTTAACAAAGGTTAAGTTCAATAAAATGCCCGACGATAAAACCTATGCACCGCTTCTTCGCTCAAACGAGTGGGAGGAGGGCACAGGCCACAACTCTGTTATTAAGGTTGACGGTCAGTATTATATTGTTTACCACG
>JAGBTL010000101.1 GCA_017631355.1 Clostridia bacterium | reverse complement strand
TTTTGGATGAAGTGCGCTGACTTGGAGAACGAAGGCGTATCAAGATACGCCGAGAGAACTAAGTCAAGCAATTCGCCAGAAGAATTGTTCTTGATGTTATTTTGGATGAAGTGCGCCGACTTAGAGAACGAAGGCGTATATGGATACGCCGAGAGAACTAAGTCAAGCAATTCGCCAAAAGAACGTCAAGAAAGCCAGCTGGAATTGGTATCCGTTCCTATACTTTCCGTTCCGTAAAGATATAAAACCTCGGATATGCCGTTTTCGGCTACAAGGTCGGAAACTGACGTACGGTAATAGCGCATATCAACCATATAGATTTCAGAATACTGCTCGGCAAGGAATGCGGTAAAGCAATGGGCAAAGGAGTCCTTGATTATAAGCAGCTTTCCGCCCTTTGCGTTGGGGTTTGTAATTTTGGTAAGTGAGTGGTTTCCGTCAAGATAAACTGGGTATTTGTCGCTTTCCTCGAGCCTGTCGGTAAAGAAAACGGAATCGTTTTTTACCACATCCTTGCCCGGCTCGGTGATTTCAACGGTAACCTTAAGGTCCTTGTTGTACCACATTTCAAGCACGTCGGGCTTTGAAAGCCAATAGCCGCTTTTTGAATATGAGGTGCCGTAAAAATCGGGCTCTGTCTTAATCTCATAAGCATTTGTAACACTCAAGCCCTTTTCTGCGGCATAAAGCTTATACAACTCGTATGCACCTGCAGAGGTTATGTGATGGTCAGTTTTGTAATAAAGCTGAACATCATTTTTTGCTTTATTGAAGGTATCGCGCACGTCAACAAAGGTCATATTCCCTTTGTTTTCGCTGATAACCTCAAAAATTTTGTCGTCGGTATATTCTCCGTGAAGGCTTGGCAGCTTGTCCGCCATAACGTAGCCACATTGGGGCACAACCATAATGGTTGCAGAAAGCTTGTTTTTCTCCGCAAACTCCGAAAAACGCTGAACGTTTTTCAAGGCGGTATCTATGCTCAGATCAGCAGGTGCACCTATAAGGTAGCCGTCCTTGCCGTAGTAAACGGGGGCGGTGCTGTTTCTGCCAGAAATGAGGTTGAAATAGGAATTCACACCCACAAAGAAATCCCTTAAGGGGAACTGGTCAGAAACGAAGCTTTCCAAATCCTTTGTGAATTTGCCGTCGGCAAGTCTTTCAAGGGTAAACTGCGGAGCCTGTGCAAGTATTCTTTTTTCATTTTCTGAATACCCCTTTTTGGGTGCTACAAAAAGCGTTGCAGACAAAAGAAGCAGAACAAGAAGAAATGCTACGGAGGGCATTATGGGTTTTAATTTTTTAAACATAATGCAACCCCCTAAAATCTGAAGTAGAGGAACGGATTGTAGCTTGAGCTGACAAGTGATGCCACACAAAGAAGCATTGTAACCACACAGGCTACTGTTTCAAGCGCCCAACCGCCCTTTACTGAAAATACTTTTAAAATCAGCTTGCGTGCAACAGGCAGACTCATAAACCAACCCACTGCAATAAGCGGCAGGTAGCCGAGCACAAGGGGCATTGCCTCGCTGCTGATAAGTCCCTTTTCAAGGCTGAACATTGCGCCGATATACTCGCCCATCTGCGCCATATCGGTAAAGTCAAATATTGCCCAACCCAAAATTATAAGGAAAAGTGCATAAGCGTGTGAAAATGCTGCGGGGAGCTTTTCCAAGCGCTTAAGGAGGAAATATTTTTCCACAAGTAGAATTACTCCGAAGTAAACGCCCCATAAAATGAAGTTCCACGATGCGCCGTGCCACATACCTGTAAGGAACCAAACCGCCATAATATTGAACACGTGGCGGAGGGGCTTGCAGCGGTTGCCGCCAAGGGGGATATAAACATATTCCCTGAACCATGAGCCAAGTGACATATGCCATCTGCGCCAGAACTCTGTAATGCTCTTTGAAATATAGGGGAAATCAAAGTTTTTAAGGAAATCAAAGCCAAGCATATTGCCAAGGCCACGCGCCATATCGCTGTAGCCTGAAAAGTCAAAGTAAATCTGCAGGGTAAATGCAATTATGCCAACCCACGCGCCAATAAGTCCGCTTTCCGTATCGGGCTTAAGCTCTGCCCAGAGGTTACCCATCTGATTAGCTATAAGCACCTTTTTTGCCATACCAACCATAAAGAGCTTGACACCGCGGGTAAATTTATCCCAATTCTCCGTGCGGTGCATAAGCTGATTTTCAACGTCAACGTACATAACAATGGGACCTGCAATCAGCTGAGGGAAAAGTGCAACGTAGGTGCCAAGCGCAACAAAATTCTTTTGCACCTTGCAACCACCGCGGTAAACGTCTATTGTATAGGACATTGTCTGGAAGGTGTAGAAGGAAATGCCGATGGGCAAGGGAATATCAGGGGTTTCAAGACCGCTGAAAAGCGGAACAAGCTTTAAGGTATCAACGAAGAAGCCTGCATATTTAAAGAAGCCAAGCAAACCAAGGTTAAGCACAACGTTTGCAACAAGCAGTGCCTTTGCCTTTTTCTTGTTTTCCCTGTGCTTGCCTATTAAAATGCCAAAGACGTAGTTCATTGCTACCGAAAAAATCATCAGTAAAATGAAAACAGGCTCGCCGTAGCCGTAGAAAACAAGGCTCACAGCAAAAAGAAAGGCGTTACGGATTTTTTTCGGACAAATATAATAAACCGGCAATACTATTGCAAGATATACAAAAATGAATATCAGGCTTGAAAACACCATATACCTTTCTCCCTTCTTTAAGCGACGGTTGTCGGCTTAATACTAAAGCGCTTGCACGGCAGGAGCCTGAGCAAACGCTTTTTACTGCTCAATTATCAGAAATTTTCGTTGAACATCTCCACCATAGCCTCGTTGTGCTCGGAGAAGAAAAGTGCAACGTAGTTACCCTCTGCTTCAACCTCACAGGCACTTGCAATAGCGTAGCTGTCTGCATCGTAGCTCTGTGACTGCTGCTTAAGGTTGTCCAGTCTTGCCTGAAGCTTTGCCTCAATATCCTTTGCGGCTGCTTCATCTGTTGCCTCAACCATAATGATTTCTGCAGGGAACACGCCTGTGAGAACAATAATGCTGCTCTGTGATGCGATTGTGTCCTCTGTAATGCCGTACTGGTCAAGAAGTCTGCCGTTGTCAAGGACAATGGGGTCCTTAAGGCCAAACTCTGCGACCATTTTGTTTTTAAGTGCCTCAAGGCCTGTACCCTCAACCACAGGTGCCTCGGTAGCGTTATTTTCTGCCTGAGTGGTTGCTTCCTCGGTGGGGGCTGTTGTTTCATCTGTTTTAGCTGATGAGCAGGCAACAAGGCTTGCCACCATTAAGATACACATTAAAATTGCAATAAGCTTTTTCATAATATTACTCCATAACTCCTTCTTCAATTAACGTTTCCGTGGAGGATTCCTTTTCGGGCATGGTAAAATCTGCAGGAAGTGTGTATTTTGGTTTTGTGGTCTGTGGTGCCGTGGTAGCCTCGGGCACCTGAACAACTATTGTGTGCACAACAACAGGTATTGTTTCAATAACCTGTGTGGGAGGTGCATAAGTAACCTGCGGCTGAAGCTGCTGCACGTAGGTCTGATGTGCGGGAGGTGTTACCGGCACGTGTGTGTAAAGGTAATCCGCCCAAATTTTACAGGCATCGTTGTTAAAATGAATGCCCATATCGTGAAGGTCGCTGCAATACTCGGGAATAAGATAGCCTGTTTCACTCTTGAAAACAGAGGCCACGTCAAGGTAATACCACCCACGCTCCCTGCAAAGCTCTGACAACAGGGCGTTATATTCATTGACAAGGGCCATATTCAGCTTGCTTGTGTTAAATGAAATGGGGGTAATGGACTGCATATAGAACTGCACGTCCGGTGATTTTGCAAGTATTGTATCAACAACCTTTTTAAGGCTTTCAAGGCACTCTGCGGCAGATACCCAGCCAAGCTCATTGACGCCAAGCATAAGGTAAACCTTCTTTTTGCCTGACATTGCCACGCCGTCTGCTAAAGAAACCTTCTGTCCCCTGAAGGTGGGGTGAACGGACTTGGGGTCATCAATAGACCACAGGGCGTTTCCTGCACTCAGGCTGCCTGAGGTAAGGAAAACCGCCTCACCGAAGCAAGAGGTTGCCATATTATAAAATGAAAGTGACATACTAACGGAGTCACCAATAAAAACCGCATCGTTAAAATATGAAGCACCCACCCTTTGTGAATAGGGTACAAAATATTTCACGTTGGGCGAACGGCGCTCACCGTGTTGGTCGGGCTGTGCAACGTGGTCAAAGCCTACCGGAGCAGGCTCCGTGGGCTGTGTGGTGGCAACGGTTGTTGGTTGAGTTGTTGTCACCGTTGTTGCAGCGGTGGTGCTTTCCTCCTTGGAGAGGATGCCTGACAGCATTCCGTTGCTGCACCCTGTAAAAAGAAGTGCCGCAAGAAGAATGGAGGCTGACGCTATCACCAGTCTGCCCGAGGTAAAAAACCTCATATATAATCTCCCTTTGTTGTTATTTTGTCGAAAATTGATGTATACATTATATATAATAACAATCGTGGCAGTTTGTGTCAATAAATATAGCGGATTTTCTTGTGGAAAATCCGCTATATTTTGTATATTGTATTATGCTGTTACACTAAATAATGGGTCAGATACCTGCATAGTCAAAAACGGTGTTATAGGTGCCGCTTTCAAACTCATATTCCTCGTCGTCAAGGTAAAGCGTAGCGTGTGAGCCATTGGGAATTGTAAAGCTGAATTTGCACTCGTCACCATTGCCTGTGTACTCCCAGGATGAAATAATTTCTCCATTTTCAGCGAGAATGCGAGCCTTTGCATAGCCAAGAGCCTTTGTGGGAAGGGGTCTGAAAATAATGTGCTTGTAGCCCGGCTCCTTTTCATCGCTGTCAATACCCGCAACCGTGGTGTAAAGCCAATCACCAACAGAGCCGTATGCATAGTGGTTAAAGGAGTTCATTTCAGGTGTGGCAAAGCTGCCGTCAACCTTCATGCCGTCCCAACGCTCCCACATGGTTGTGGCGCCCCTTGTAACAGGGAAGAGCCATGAGGGGAAGTCCTTTTTGAACAGAAGCTTGTAGGCAATATCTGTTCTGCCGATTTTTGTGAGTGTGTGAAGAAGGTAAGGTGTGCCCACAAAGCCTGTTTTAAGGTGTCCGCACTCCTCAATATCCTTAACGAGCTTTGCACCCTCGCGGTTAATATCATCGGTAAGGTCAAAGTAAATTGCAAGCACGTTTGCGGTCTGTGTTTCGTGCTCGGGAAGACCTGAATTTATATACTTGTTGCGATATTCCTTAAGCGAAATCTCATAAAGCTCCTCAAAATATGACATATCCTTGCCGATGGCCTTACCCATTTCAATAAACAGGCGGTTTGAGTAAACAAGGTATGCAGAGCCGATAAGGTTCTTGTCAGTAAAGCCACCTGTTGCCTCATCACCTGCATCAAGTGAAAGCCAGTCACCAAAGTGGCACTCGTGTGTGTCATAAAGACCGCGGACACTACCCTTTGACTCCATATAAAGAATCCATTTTTTCATAGATTCAAACTGATTTTCAATTATCTCGGTGTCACCATAGGTTCTGTAAACCCAATAGGGAACAATTACCGCAGCGTCTGCCCAGGCGGATGAGCCGTCGCTCCACCAATCGTGAAGGTCGGGCACAACGTCTGTTACGGCACCGTTGGGGCGCTGGTCTGCCGCAAGGTCCTTCATCCATTTTTTGAAGAACTTTGTTGTGCGGTAGTTTATAGATGCAGTTCTTGCAAATGCCTGTGCATCACCTGTCCAGCCAAGGCGCTCGTCGCGCTGATTACAGTCGGTGGGAATATCAAGGAAGTTGCCGCGCTGACCCCACACAATGTTTTCATAAAGCTGCTGAATAAGGTCATCGCCACAAGCGAAGTAGCCTGTGCGCTTCATATCGGAGAAAACAACAAGTGCCTTGAAGTTATCAAGGTTGATTTCGTCGTCATCAAAGTTTTCAAGCCTTATGTATCTGAAGCCCTGATATGAGAAATGGGGCTTGTAGGTGTGCTCGTTACCGTCGGAAATTACCTTGATTTCATTTACTGCGGAGCGGAGGTTGTCTGTGTAGAAGTTGCCGTCCTTGTCAAGAATTTCAGCATGGCGTAGGCGATATTCCTTGCCCTTTACTGCAGGAACAACCCACTCAACGTAGCCTGTAAGATTCTGACCGAAGTCAATAACCTTTTCACCCTTGGGTGTGGTAATAAGCTCAACCGCGCTGAGGGTTGCCATTTCGCGGACCTCCTCACCCTCCTGGGGGATAAGAAGCTCTGTGCTGATATCCTCAAGAACTCTTACGGGAAATTCCTCGTCTGTATTAGCGTTGAAATCAACTGTTTCACCATTATATACGTGTGATTCAAGGATATTGCTCTTGGAGCATTTCCAGCTATCGTCCGTGGGATAGAATGCAGTTGTGCCGTCAGCATATTCAACAAGGAGTGCTGCAATGAGCGCATCCTCACGGTCTGTTATGCTTTCGTAGTGCTCGTGGGGGTTACCATGGTAGCGTCTGCCGTTACCCAGCGCAATGTCAAGCGTGTTGCATTCCTCAAGCATATTTGTAACGTCATATTCCTGATACTGAATGCGTACGCCGTAGCTTGTCCAGCCCGGTGCAAAAATGAATTTGCCAACGCGCTGATTGTTAAAATATGCCTCATAATAACCCAAAGCAGAGCAGAATAGCGTTGCCTTGTTAACCTTTTTATCAAGCCAGACAACCTTTTTGAAAACAGGCCTTATGGTGCCCATATCCACACCCTGACGGATAAACCTTGCATCTTTAATACTATTCATGGGGAATCACCTCATATATGATTGTTGACAATCAATATTTAATTTGTATAATAAATATATTATATTAATTCTCAGGCTTTTTCAATACTTTTTCGGAGGCTGCAATGAAAAATCTTTCTGATATAAACGTTATAAAATCCGTAATGGGTCGCCACGGAGTTACCTTCAACAAGGGCCTCGGTCAGAATTTCCTTATTGATCCCAACGTTTGTCCCGATATGGCAGACAACGCTGACCTTGATGAAAATACCTGCGCGGTGGAAATCGGTCCCGGTGTTGGCGTGCTTACTGCAGAGCTTGCAAAAAGAGCAGGCAAGGTGCTCAGCTTTGAGCTTGACGACAGACTCTTACCTGTCCTTGACGAAACACTTGCAGAGTTTGACAACGTTGAAATTATCAATCAGGACATCCTTAAAGCGGATTTACCCAAAATTTTTGAGGAAAAGTGCAAGGATATGGACATTGCGGTGTGTGCAAACCTGCCATACTACATTACATCCCCCATTGTTATGCTTTTCCTTGAAAATAAGCTCCCTGTAAAATCAATTACTGTTATGGTGCAGAAGGAGGCGGCAGACCGACTTTGTGCAGAGGTTGGCAGCCGCGACGGCGGTGCAGTAACAGTTGCTGTTTCATACTACGCTCACAGCGAGGAGCTTTTCTTCGTGCCGAGAGAATCCTTTCTACCTCCACCCAAGGTAAACAGCGCAGTTATAAAGCTCACGCTTCGTGACAAGCCCCCTGTTGACGTTCCTGATGAGGAGTTTTTCTTCAAGGTGGTTAAGGCGGCATTTTCACAAAGGCGCAAAACGGCAGAAAACTCCATCAGCGCAGGTCTTGGTGTTCCGAAGGCACAGGTTGCAGAGGCTCTTGAAAAAGCAGGCCTTGAGAAAACTGTCCGCGCAGAAAAGCTGACAATGGAAAACTTTGCCGATATTACACGCATTCTTGCAGAAATTTAACAACAACCCACAAGCGTTGCATACTATAAAGTGTATGCAACGCTTTTTTCTTTTTTGGTATGCAAATGCAACAACGAAAGCTATTCTCCATTGTCAAAAATCTCCAAACTTTATTTAAATTAGACTGGAAGTGTTTACAAAATCTCGGATATATGCTACATTAGTTACGGAGAGGTTTCGTTATTTTCTCCATATATTGCCACAGAGGGGGCTTTAAAATGTATAAATTCTTGAAAACGAAGAAAGGCTTTACACTTGTTGAGCTTTTGGTTGTTGTTTCTATAATAGGTATTTTGGTTGCAGTTGCAGTTCCCATATATAACTCGGTTACAAAAAGCAGCCACATAAAGGTTTG
>JAGBTL010000100.1 GCA_017631355.1 Clostridia bacterium | reverse complement strand
CTGGAAGTGCCTTGAGAAGGGTATGGACTTTGACGCTATCGTTGCTCAGCTCAAATCAGAGTACGATGCACCCGAGGACGTTCTTCGTGCAGATCTGACGGCGTTTATTGAGAAGCTGAAGGGCTACAAGATAGTATCGGAATGAGGAATGAGAAATTAGAAATTATAATTTTAAATTCGTGAGGCTTAGTGAAAGCAAGCAAAAAAGTTGATGCGTGTTCTACCTCTCTGTTTGAGAGAGGGGGACCGTCTTATACTAACTATATATACAAATCAACTACCAAACGAGCAAATAACGTTATGTAAAAAATAACGTCTGACGGACGGTGGAGAGTTGCCAACGCGCAGCGTTTTGAATTGAAAATTCAACGTGCAAGATGTTGGTTAAAGGAAAAACGTATGGAGAACAATAAGCGTATTTTTAAAAATATGGATTTGAAAAAATACGCTACAGAATTGCGCAAAAATATGACTGATGAGGAAAAGAAGGTCTGGTATCAGATTTTAAAGGCGCGTATTCCCAAATTTCACAGGCAACAAATTATTGGTAATTATATTGTTGATTTTTATTGCCCCGAGCTTAAGCTGGTAATAGAAGTTGATGGATATCAGCATTTTTTACCTGAAAATATTGAGTACGATAATAAGCGCACGGCTTATATTGAAGAACAAGGCATATACGTTCTTCGTTTTGAGAATACAGAGGTTAATAAAGACATTGAATATGTCAGATATATAATAAACAATGTTTGCGATGCCCGACAGAAGGGTGCGCCGATAGTACCGGAGTACAGGTGAGTTGGCTAATGAATGGAATCTTACGATTCCAGACACTGCGTGTCGGCAACTCTCCACCACCCGACAGATATTGTTTTTATAGGAAGGTAACTACACGCTTGATGATAAAAGATGAACAATGGCTGTGTTGCAAGGTGGTCCCCCTCTCTCAAACAGAGAGGTAGAACCAGCAACAGCGTTTATTGTTTGTGGGAGACTGCGTGTGGTAAAAAATTTTAAATGAACAAAGTAAAACTCGAAACCCTTCTTCCCTTTATCGAAGAAGCCTTTGAACGAAACCAAAAATTCAAAATACCCATTACGGGGACAAGTATGAATCCGCTTCTGTATCAGGGGCGGGATTTCGTGTTTATTGAAAAGCCTGTGTTTCCGTTGGAGATAGGCGATATTCCGCTTTATCGTCGTGATGACGGCGCTTTTGTACTCCACAGGATTGTTGGCAAAGATGTAAAGGGGTATACCTTGTCGGGAGATAATCAGTTTCTGCTTGAGCAGGGTATAACAGATGACCACGTTATCGGTGTTGTTACATCAATGTGCATTGATGGCAGTCTTATTGAGGTTACCGACCCTGATTATATAAAGCACAAGGAAAAGTATGTAAAAAATGTGAAAAGACGATATCCTATCCGTCGCTTCAGACATTGGTTTTATGGTGTAAGGCATGGAAAAAAGTGAAAAAATCAACTTAATAGAGCAAATGGGAGACGTTGTAATTAACGTTCTCAGAAGCAGTCTGACGGGATGTGAATATTCACTTCCCGATAACGTTGATTATGAAAAGCTTTATAAGTTCTGTGAAATGCATAAGGTGACCTCTCTTGTGGCAGGCGCAGTTGTAAGATGTCAGGGGATTGACCCACAGGTAAAGGCTCTTTTTCAGAAGCAGCTTTTCCGTTGTGCAGCGCGTCATACAGCACAGGAGAAGGAAATGCATGAGCTGACAGATATGTTTACCCAAAGCGGCATAAAGCATTGCTTTCTTAAGGGTACAAAGGTTTCTCGCTATTACCCCGAGCCGGAGCTCCGCTTTATGCTTGATATGGATATTTACATTGAGCCTGAAAGATTTGAACAGGCAAAGAGCCTGATGCTTGAAAGAGGCTACGAGGTCATTTCAATTGAAAGTGACAAGGACATTGCCTTGTCAAAGAAGCCTTTTTTGAACATAGACCTGCATAAAGAGCTGAAATATGACTACGATAAGGGCTATGATTATTATAAAAGCGCATTCTCACGTCTGACCGACGTTGAGGGCACTACTGCCATGAATATGGCAAATGAGGATTTCTACGTGTATATCCTTTCTCACACAGCTCACCATTTTGAAACAGCAGGAACAGGCATAAGGAGCGTGTTTGACCACTACTGTGTAAGCAGGGGCTTGCTGCCCGAGTGCAATGCTTCCGTGCTTGAAAAGGGACTTGAGGATACAGGGCTTAAGATCTTCAACGACAGAATGAACGCCTTGTGTGCTTATTGGTTTGATGGTGCATCGGCAGATGCCTCCATACAGGCTATGGCGCAGTATATTTTCCTCAGCGGTGTTTATGGAACTCAGGCAAACACCTATATGAGTGGTGTCGGTAGGGGAGAATACAACGAAAGCAAAGCCTCATATTTTATCAGGAGATTGTTTCCGCCCTTCAAATCAATGAGTGCCCGTTATCCTGTTCTTAAAAGGCTTGCATTTTTGCTGCCGTTGCTCTGGGTTGTTCGCATAGTATGTGCAGTTTTCGGTAAAGATGATTTCAAGTCCGAGGTGAAAAACGTGAACGCTAAAACTGATGGCGACGTGGCAGCTCACCTTGATTTTCTTGCAGAAAACGGTCTTTAAAAATATTTTAAAAAACTATTGTAGTTAAGGGATATTTGTGATATCATATCCTATGTATGAAATTATAAATTAAATCCACGTAAAGGGGAATAGAAATGGCTTACGAAGAAAAAAGAACTCAGGATGAAGGCTTAGACCTTGAGCCTATTTTAAAATTCATCCGAATCATCCTTGCTAAATGGTGGCTTGTATTGATTTTCATTCTTGCATTTTCTTTTGCAGGTTTTGGTATTGCTAAGCTTACATACAGCGAGAGCTATACCTCAAACATCATCTTTAACGTTTCTAACAAGCTTGAGGCTGGCGAGGATTTCAACAAATATAACACCGCTAGCGATATGCAGGCTTCTGCTACCATTGCAAACAACTACAAGTACATTATTGAAAATGGCGAGGATTTTGCATCAAGAGTTGCTGACACAGTTAAGGTTACATCCGGCAAGACCCTTACTTACGAAGATATTCAGGGAATGCTTAGTGTTGAGCTTGTTGCAGATTCAACACTTGTAAGAGTTACAGTTAAATCAGGTGACAAGGACTTAACCTATGATGTTACAACAGCTATTCAGAGCGTTTATTCTGCATTTGCAAAGGATGCTTTCCCCACAGCGAACATAAGCGTTGCTGACAGTGCTACAGCATCAAGGCTTGCATCAGACTCATCTACACTTATCTATACTGCAGCAGGCTTCCTTCTTGGTGCCGCTCTTGCAGTGCTCATTATCCTTATCAGAGCTCGTATTCAGAACAAGCTTCTTTCAACTGAGGATATCAAGAACAAGTTTAACATCAATATCATTGCTACTGTTTCTGACATTAAGGGCAAAAACAAGAAGGGTGACCGTACAAGGCTCCTTATTACCGACAGAAACGTTGGCTTGCCATTTATTGAAACGTTTAAGCTTATCAGAACAAAGCTTGAAAACGCTAAACTCAAAAAGGGCTTCTCAGTTTTCTCAATTACCAGCTCAACAGAGAGCGAGGGTAAAACAACCTGCTCTGCTAACATTGCACTTTCACTTGCAAAGAGTGGCAAGTCAGTTCTCCTTATAGACGCTGACCTCAGAAAGCCTGCTGTATGCAAGACCCTCGGTATTGCTATTGAGGGCGAAAAGGGTATTTACGACATTGTTAACGGCAACAAGACCTTTGAAGAGTCCGTTAAGTACATTGAAAACTACAACCTTTACCTCCTTGTTTGCTCTGCAGCAGTTGCTGACCCCTCAGAAACACTTGCTTCTGACCAGATGGCAAAGATTGTTGAGCAGGCAAAGCGTGAGTTTGACTACGTTATCATTGACTGTCCTCCTGCAGGTGTTGTTGCTGACGCTGCTATCGTTGCAAACTACACAGATACAATCATCTTTGTTACTGCAGAGGAGCGCGTTGCTATTCCTCAGATTGAATATGCACTCAGCGATATCATGACAACAAAGGCAGACGTTATGGGTTGTATTTACAACCGTGCAGGTACAGGCACACTTAAGGTTGCTGCTGAAAAATCAGGCGGTTATTTCTCAAATCGTTATGGTGGATATTACGGCTCTTCCTACTATTATGGCAGCCGCAATCACAAGAGAAGAAAATAAAAAAATCTTATTTCACTCCCCGATTTTCGGGGAGTAATTTTTTTGTTAAAAATGCCAAAAAACGGGCATTATTTTGTACTGTTTTTTTCAACAGAAAATGAAAAAAGTATTGATTATTTCGTCTATATATAGTATAGTAATAATGTGTAATACTCTAATTGGGTCATTGCGCCCAAAAACGAGAAAAATGTTAAAAACTAACGAATAAAATATCTGTTTTTATCACGATTACAGTTGAAATAATGTGGAGGTTATTGTATGGCTCTTGAATTACCCAAGCTTACAAAAAAAGATGGTCAGGGTGTTGCCGGTGCACCCAAGGTTGACGTAACACTTAAGGTTATGGAGTTCTTTGATAAGAACCCGATAATGAAGATATTGATTCCGGTGGTTCTGTTCATAATACTGTGTGCGGTTTTCCTGTTTGTGATATTCGGTGACGGCGTTATTCTTGATGACAGTCAGATGGCAACCGACAACTCGGTATCAAGCGAGCAGGTTGAGGTTATTCCCGGTAACAACATCATCACAGACAAAGCAGTTGTTAAACTGATTGAGTCTGATCCGCTTTCCGAGGATATACTCGCTACTGCAGTTTATAAGGGCTGCGTAAAGGGCAACAGCGGTCTTAAGACAGGCCTTGTTCAGATTGGTACACAGAATGATACGCTTATCCTTTCACTTGGTGAGACGGTGGGCGACTCAAAATGGGAGCTTGTTGAGCTTACTGATGACTACGTGGTCTTCAAGGCTGGCGAGTTAACCAAAAAGATAGAAGCAAAATAAATTTTAGTAATCTATGCAATTTACATAAATTAGGGGGATTTTCCAATGAAAACAAGAAACAGTAAAATGAGGTCAATCGGCATCTTTGCCTTGGCTCTCGTGTTGCTCACAACAACCATCTTGCCTCTTACGGCATCTGGCAGTGAGCCGGGATGTATGGGTACATACGTTGTTAAGTCCGGTGACAGCCTCGCATCTATCTCTGCTTCACACGGTGTAACCGTAGCAAGCATTGTTGATGCTAACGGTATTTCAGCATCGGCTAAGCTTTACGAAGGTCAGCGCCTTCTTATTCCCGGTGCAACATCAGTTGAAGATGACTCAACAACAGTTTTCGGTGCATCAAGCTACATTTCAATCAACTTCAAGAAGGACTCAGACCTTGTTGGTGTTCTTGAAACAATCGTGGCTCACACAGGCTACACAATCATCTTTAAGGGTGCAACACAGGCAGTTCCTGCAATTTCTCTTGATAACGTGACACCTCTCACAGCTATTGACTACGTTCTCAGAATGGTTGATATGACTTACATCAAGAACGACAACATCATATATGTTGGTACTGCAGAAACACTTAACTCAAGCTTTATTGACAACAAGGCACTTACAAGCTTCCGCCTTAAATATATTTCAATCGAAACTCTTACCGCTCAGCTTTCAGCTCTTGGTATTTCACCCAAAATGGTGAAGATTGATGAAAACATCAGAGAGTTCTGGGTAAGCGCTTATCCCATGGAGCTTGCAAAAATCCGCGAGCTTATCAAAACACTTGATAACAAAACAAACCTTACACTTGGCAGCGCAAACATCAGCTCATCACTCAGTGCTATTGAACTTGAGCACATTTCAGCAAATGAGTTCAGCGCATTGCTTTCATCACTCGGTCTTCATGCGGGTATCACAACCGAATCACACCCCATGACACTTTACGTTTACGCATCAGGCGATGCTTATCAGGATATCCTCAACATTAAAAAGCTTGTTGACTTTGAGGATGCTAACGCTCCCAAGAAGGAGGGCGAAGGCACCGAAGGTGGCGAGGGTAGCTCAAGTGAGGTTGAAATCACAGACGGTGAAACATCACTTGTTAAGGTTGACCTTCAGTACATCAACAAGGATGCTGCTGAATCAATCGTTACAACATTCGGCTATGACGTTGAAATCCTTGGCCTTGACCTCTATGAAAAGAGAGTTTGGGTTCGTGGCTCTGTTGAAGAGGTTAACGATGCAGTTGCACGAATTAAGGAAAACGACACACCCGATAACAACACAGCAAAAACATTCTTTACATACGAGCTTCAGAACATCGTAGCATCTGAGCTTCAGAGCAAGATCGGTTTTGTTGACCTTGATGGTGTTGAGTTCTACTTCGGCTCATATCCTCAGCTTACAAAGTCAATCATGGTTTACTGCTCAACAAACAAGGTTGATGAGGTTAAGAAGGTAATTGCTTCACTTGACTCTAACCTTGGCGATATGTACTATCCCATCGCTACTATCACAGATGCAAACGAGCTTTCAGTTCTTGCAGCTAAGGAAGAGCTTGTTGTTAAGCTTATTAACAACCCCACAATTTCAGTTACATCATTTGAAATTTCCGGCGATCTTGATCCTTCAGATGAAGGCGTTAAGTACATTCTTTACGTTCTTGAATCACCTGAAAACATTGACCTCATCGCAGAGATGTGGAGCAAGATTGCATAACACTTTTTGGAGTTGAATTATAGTGGAATTTTTGAACCAACCAAGTGAATATCCCGTAACGCTTGAGCAGCTGCTCAGGCTTACGGTTGAAAAAAAGGGCTCTGACCTTCATATAGTTGTGGGTATGCCACCTTGTATCAGAATTGACGGTGACATCGTAAAGCAGGATTATCCCCCCATGAAGCCTGCTGACGTTGAAAATATGCTCACACCCATTATGTCAGAAAAGAACAAGCGTGATATCAAGGAAACACTTGAGCTTGACCTTGCATACGCTGTTCCCCAATGTGCTCGTTTCAGAGGTAACGTTATTGTTCAGCGTGGTACTTTGGCGGCCGTTTTCAGAGCTATTCCTTACGAGGTTCCCACTCTTGATAAATTAGGTCTTCCTGCTGACGTAAGACGTCTTTGCACCTTGCCTCGTGGACTTATCCTTGTTACAGGCCCCACAGGTTCAGGTAAATCAACAACTCTTGCAGCTATGATTAACCATATGAACACAAACTTTGAGTACAATATGGTTACAATTGAGGACCCGATTGAGTTCCTTCACTCACACAAGCGTTCAATTGTAAGACAGCGTGAGCTTGGTGGAGATACTCTCAGCTTTAACAATGCTTTGAGAACAGTTCTCCGTCACGACCCTGACGTTATTATGATCGGTGAGATGCGTGACCCTGAAAGTATCAGTATTGCGCTTACTGCGGCTGAAACAGGTCACTTGGTGCTCTCAACACTTCACACACAGACAGCACCTCTTACAATTGCCCGTATTATTGACTCCTTCCCCAGTGAACAGCAGAACCAGATACGAAGCCAGCTTTCAAACTCACTGAGAGCCGTTATTTCACAGCAGCTCCTTCCCAGATTGGGCGGCGGCCGAGTTTCTGCAGTTGAATATATGGTTGATACCCCCGCTATCCGTAATATGATCCGTGAGGGTAAGGACCACCAGATTTACTCCACAATGCAGACCGCTCAGAAAGAGGGTATGCAGACAATGGACCAGGCATTGCTTAAGCTTATGCGAGAGCAGAAAATTTCTCGTGAGTCTGTTCTTGAAAACTGTGTTGAAAGAGCAGAGGTTCTCAGACAGATGCAGATGTATTAATCTGATAATTTTTAAGAAATCGCTATACTATTATATTATATATATGATTCATAAGGGGGCAAACTCTTGGATTTTACCTATGAAGCCTTAAACCGACAGGGACAGTCCATTACCGGTAAGGTTGTTGCTAACAACACCGCAGAGGCTTATGAAAAATTACGTGAGGCAGGTGTTGTTGTTACAACACTTACCGAGAATAAAGCAAAAACGAAGAAAAAGGGCGGTAAGAAGGTTACACTTGCTGATATGTCAATGTTTGCACGTCAGCTTGCAGCCATGATCGGTGCAGGTATCCCTGTTACTCAGGCTATGTCAACTCTTGTTAACCAGACCACAAACCCAACCCTGGCAAATGCTATTAAAGAGGTAGCACAGGACGTTGAAGGCGGTGCCGATCTTTCTGAGGCATTTTCCGCACAGAAGCCTATCTTCTCAGACCTGTTCTGCTCAATGATTGCAGCCGGTGAAATGGGCGGTATGCTTGACAAAACACTTCTTGCTATGTCAAACCAGTTACATAAGGATAAGCAGCTTAAGGACTCTATCAAGTCCGCAACCTCTTACCCCAAAATGGTTGGCGGCCTTGCTATCATCATCGTTATCTTCATGCTCATTTTCATGGTACCTACCTTCCAGGGAATGACCGAGGGTGCAACAGATATCAGCCCCATTACTCAGCTTATTTACAATATGTCCGATGGCCTCAGAACAAAGTGGTATATCGTAATTCCTGTTATAATCGCTGCAATTATCGGTATTGTTCAGCTTATTAAGTCACCACCTGTTCAGAAGCTTTGGGAAAATCACAAGATGCATGCACCTATTGCAGGTGAGTTGATTTCAAAGACAATTTTCGCCCGCTTCTGCCGAATCTTTGCAACTCTTGTTGCCGGTGGTGTTACAGCGGTTAAGGCGCTTGAAACTGCAGGTCCTACCTCAGGCTCCAAGCTTATTGAAAAGGCCGTTTTTGATGCTATTGAAGCCGTTGAAAATGGTACGACAATTCACGAAGCACTTGATGAGTGCAAATTATTCCCGCCTATGGTTATCAGTATGATTGCCATCGGTGAGGAGGCAGGTTCACTTCCTGTCATGCTTGACAAGGTTGCCGAGTTCTATGAAGAGGACGTTGACGCACTTGCTAAAAACCTTGGTTCAGTTCTTGAGCCTATTATGCTTGTTCTTTTGGGTTCAATCGTTGGTTTCCTTATTGTTGCACTTTATCTTCCTGTTTTCCAGGCAACCACATCCTATCAGGCATAAAAACAAATTTACAAAAACCCGATTCTTTTGCAAGGGAGAATGATATAAATGGCAAAAGTAAACAGTGCTGTGGGCATTGAATACGATTCACACGAAATCAGAGCCGTTGAACTCATCAAAAATGGTGATGGTTCATACCATGTATCAGGTTATGGTTCTGTTTCACTTAAAGAAGGTGTAATTTCAGAGGGTATTGTTTCCGATTCACCTTTGTTCACCGCTGCGCTTGAGGATTTATTCAAGCAGTCAGGTATTAAAGATACGTCACCAATCGTTGTTGGTGTTAATAATGAAAACGTTATTATGCGTTATGCAACCTTCCCCAAGGTTCCGCAGGATAAGTTAAGGGGAGTTATCTCAATGCAGGCACAGGATTTCATTCCTGTTCCCATCAGTGAGCTTGGTCTTGACTTCGTTGTTATTGATGAAACTGTTGATGACGATGATCAGCCTGCACTTAACGTTTTGCTTGTTGGCGCAAGAAATAATATGCTCCAGAACCTTATTATCAACTTTGAAGCATCAAAGCTTGAGGTTGTTGAGATTGATAGTTCATTCCTTGCATGGACTCGCGTTGCTATCAAGGAGCAGCCTAAGGAATCTACATTTGCATTCCTCAAGCTTACAGACGACGTTCTTAACTTCGTTGCAGTATCAGAGGGCGAAATTAAGATGGTTCGTTCAATCAATATTCCTGACCGTGCTCTTATTGAGGTTAAAAAGGCATTTAACAATGCTGAAGAAGTTACATCATATGAGCTTGACACAGTTACAGACTTGTTATATTCAGAGCTTTCATCATCAATGAACTACTATCAGATGCAGACAAATCACCTTATTGATAACGTTCTGTTCTCTGCAGCAACAGCTCTTGAAGGTCGTATAGCAGAGGTTCTTGCAGAAAAGTGCTACGTTCCGTTTACTGTTCCCAGCTTCTATAACGAATATATGACAAGCTCATTTACACCTAAAAACTTTGCAGGCTGCATCAGCCTTGCGAAGGTAGCATTGGAGGGATAAGCGTGAAATACAAGGTTAGTTTGCTTCCTGAGAAAAATAGGAAGCGTATAAACGGCAAAAAGAAGGCCGAAAAAGTTAAGGTTATCGCGCTTGTTGCTCTCTTTATGATGCTGGCACTTATTATTATTGTGCTTGGCGGTAAGCTTGTTGCTGACAGGGAGCTTTCAAAGATTCATTCTATGAACAACGAGTATGAAATGAAGGTTCAGGGTCTTTCACATTACCGTGAAATCAGCGATACACTTCAGAAAAAGGTTCAGCTTATCAAGGATATTCAGGTTGAAGAGCCTTCGCTTTACAACTTTATTGCATTGCTCAGCAACGTTGAGCATACAGACGTTAGCATTACTGCTATTGAGTGTACCGAGTGGAAAACATCACGTATTTGTGTTCTCACAGGTACCTGTCAGTCAAGACAAAGCTTCAATGAATACATGGAAAAGCTTAAGGCAATTGAGGGCGTAAACCCCGAATCAGTAATGTGCACTGCATATACAGTTACATATACAGATGGTAAGGCTGTTGCAGATTTCTCAATTTCTTTGACATGCTCCGGTGGTGCAGCTCCCATTGTTGTGGAAGAAAGCACTGACGCTGCAGCTGAAACAGAAGAAGCTACAGACGTAGCAGTAGAATAAGGAGGGGTATACTTTTATGAAAAACAAAAATATTGAATTAAAAGATATTACATCCTCACCTTATTTTGTAGCAGCAATTATGGTGTTGCTCATCGCACTTTGTATAACATCGGTTGTTTTCTTTGTTCTTGATATTCAGAAAACAAAGGAAGAAATCAAAACCGAACGCGCACTTTACGTGGAGAACATAAAGGAATATGCCCTTCTTGAGGATCTTAAAGCAAAAAGTGAAGCGGCAGAAAAGCAGCTTGAAGAGTGTAAGGGTATTCTTCCCGATTCATTGGGTGACGTTTATATTCTTCAGGAGGGCGTTGTAGAAAAGTGCAAGGCATTTGGTCTTAACGTTACATCAATTGAGCACGTAACTACAACTAACGAAACAAGCGAGGTTGTTTTCACAATCAGCGCAACAGGTTCATTTACAAATATCTACAACTTTATGAACTACTACACAAATCTTGAGCAGCAGCACAGATTTGACTCTGTTGTACTTAAAAAAGATGGTACAAACGGCGATTACAGCACAGTTCTTACACTTGCCATTCTTTCAGAAAATGGCGTAGAGGGTTCAGTTGCTGTTGTTGACGAGGCAGCATAATTAAAACCAAAGATTCAAACATAACACAAAGGGGTTATTTATTTTGGCAGATATAATGAACGTTGTGGTTCCCGGTAGTATTGCATATTACCTCATTGAAGACGGGAAAATCACACAGGAACAGTTGAAAGAGGCTCTTGAAAGCCAGAAAGAGAGCAAAAACCTTATCGGTGTTGAATTGGTAGCACGTGGTTTTTGTACCGAGCTTGATATTGCCAAGGCTATGGAGAAGAAAACGGGTTACAAATTCGTTTCTATTGAAGAGGTTGGCATCAATTTCGCAATTGCAAATATAATATCCCCTGACCTTATGGCAAAGCGCGGCATTTTGCCCCTTTATCAGGATGAAAAACGCTTGTTCGTGGTTATGCGTAACCCCAACGACGTTGTTACACGTGATAACCTGTCCGTAAGAACAGGCGGTATGGAGATTGTTCCCCTTATCGCAACAGATACTGAGCTTACTGCAGCTATCAACACAATTGCGAACAATGCGAGCAATATTGATACCTACGATGATGAAGAGGTTCAGGAAGAGGAATATTCAGCACTTGATGAGCTTGCTGCAGACGAAAAGCCTGCTGTTCAGCTTGTTAACCAGGTTATTACCAATGCGGTTAAATCAGGTGCATCTGATATTCACTTTGAGCCAATGGAGAAAACAATGCGTGTTCGTCTTCGTATAGACGGCGTTCTTCACGAGGTTCTCCAGCAGCCCATTAAGCTTCACAACTCGGTTGCTTCACGTGTTAAGGTTATCGGTGGTATGGATATCGCCGAAAGACGTATCCCTCAGGACGGTCGTACAACAGTTAAGGTTGATGATCGTACGTTTGATATCCGTATTGCGGTTCTTCCCTCAGTTTACGGTGAGAAGATCGTTATGCGTTTGCTTGAGCGTGGCGCAAAGTCTGTTCAGCTTAAGGACATTAAGTTCTCTCAGGCACAGGCAGACCGCTTTATGAAAACAATTTTTATGCCCTACGGCTTCCTGCTTGTTACAGGTCCTACCGGTTCGGGTAAATCTACAACTCTGTATGCTACACTTTCAGAGGTTTCTGATATTCAAAAGCATACAATCACACTTGAAGACCCCGTTGAGCGTCGTATGCCCGGTCTTTGCCAGGTTCAGATGAACACTCGTGCAGGTATGACCTTCGCAGCAGCTCTTCGTTCAGTTCTTCGTGCCGACCCGGATATTGTCATGGTCGGTGAAATTCGAGACGGCGAAACAGCAAAGATTGCGGTTGAGTCAGCTCTTACAGGTCATATGGTTTTCTCTACACTCCATACAAACGATGCACCAAGTGCTATCACTCGTCTTGATGAAATGGGTGTTGAGCCCTTCCTTACAGCATCATCACTTGTTGGTGTTCTTGCACAGCGTCTTATCCGTGTGCTTTGCCCACGTTGTAAGGAAGCAGTTGAAATCACATATGGTGACCTTCGCAAGAGCATTGAGGATTTCCCCATTCCCGAGGGTAAAACACTTGATGACACCACAACAATTTACGAGCCCAAGGGCTGTATTGCATGTAGCAACACAGGCTATAAGGGTCGTCAGGGTGTTTTTGAGTTCCTTCAGGTTACTAACGAAATGAAGCAGCTCATTCTTAAGCGCTCAGGCGTTCAGGAAATTAAAGAGCTTGCAATGTCACAGGGTATGCATACACTCCATCAGGAGGGTATTGACAAAATCCTTGACGGTACGTCTTCAGTTGAAGAGGTTCTTCGTGTGCTTGTATAAAGTGCAAAATGCAAAACGCAAAACGCAAAACGCATATTTGTAAGACTACAGTAGATAGTTTAAAGGTGACTATTATGGAAAATGGTACTGTTGAAAAGAAAAGCTTTGATTTTTCTGTAAGAGTTGTAAATCTTTATCGTTTTTTGACCGAAGAAAAAAAGGAATTTGTTTTATCAAAGCAAATATTGCGTAGTGGCACTAGCGTTGGTGCAAATGTTTCCGAAGGCGAAAGAGCTCAATCTAAGGCTGATTTTTATGCAAAAATGAGCATCGCCCTAAAGGAAGCGAACGAGACATATTATTGGTTGCGGTTATTAAAAGCAACTGATTATATTTCAAAATCACAGTATATGAGTTTAGATGCAGATATAAAAGAATTGATAGCATTATTAACCTCAATATGTAAAACGACACAGAATAACCTATAGTGACGGAATACGGCACACTTTGCGCTTTGCGCTTTGCGTTTTGCGCTTAATCAGAAAGGGTGATTTGAATGAGTATATTAACAAAGAAAAACGGTGTTGCACTTATTGCAGTACTGGCTATTTTGCTTATTTTAACATTGCTCATTCCTGCTATGTTTACAATGTCTGAAACTGCAACCGAGGCAGCAATGCGCGGTACTGACCAGTTCAGAGCAACATATCTTGCCCGTACAATGATTGAAATGACGGTTGCCGCATTTCAGGATGCTTATGACGCTGCAGAGGAGCATACAGTTCCGTATGAGGCGCATATGCAAAAGTTCCTTGAACAAACCAAGAAAATGGACGCGCAGACTGTGTATATGTACCGCAACGATTCCATTGAATACCCCAAAAAGCCTAAGAGGGCAGAATACCCCAATGAGGATGAATATGACGTTGCAATGGAGGGCTTTAACGCTCAGCTTGCTGTGTATGAGGAAAGCGGTATAATTTATTCTACAAGTGCAACAGCCCCTGCAGGCTGCACATTTGTGGGCAGTGCAAACTGCACAGTTACATATAACGATGAAACCAGCTACTATTCAATTGACCCGGACGGTAACACCACACCTATTGACGTAGATGAATACGCAGGCGGCAAGGAAAAGCTTGAGCAGCTTATTTCACAGGGTGTAGATGCTACGTCACAGACACAGTACGTTAAAATTCAGAACAAGAACGTTGTTTTTGAGTCAAGCGCAACCGTTAAGGGTAAGGGTGGCGTGAGACGATGTGTTATGGTTTTACCCACAAAGCCTGCGGAAGAAAACTGGATTACAATGGCAAACCTTGAGGTTGGCTGTAATCAGATTTTCCCTGATTCCTCCAAGGCTACAGGCAGAACAAACATTAACTATCAGTCAGGTACCTTTATTGATGGTAGCGCCCTTAAGCAGCCCCTTTACATTTTCTCGTGTATCGGTAATATGGTTATTTCCGATAAAGATCTTCAGGTTACAAGAGCAAACGCTAATGGCCTTGTAGAAACTATTCCATATACCGAATATCTCAGAGAGAATAATGCAAGCTATCGTCCTCAGGATATGTCCTTTGGACTTCACCCCGAAACAGGTACAAGAGAGCCTGATAACGACCCTGCATTTAACTGCCTTAGAACATACAATATGAGAAGCTGGTCACAGGATGCTCAGCTTGACAACTTTGTTGCATACACAGCAACAAATGCAATTCAGGTTGACTTACCTGTTAACCTGCTTGTTAATCCCTGCCGTACCAATCGTATTGGTGACGGTCTTGACAAGAACTATTCACTTTATAAGGTTCTTGTTTTCCAGGCTCCTACAATCGTATTTAATAAAACTGTAAACAGTATGATTTCACTTAACGTGGAGGATAATGCTTACAGAATGACCTCTATAATGTTTGCTGCTCCCAAGAACACACCTTACAGCTATGCTAACGGTTCACGAGGCAAAAAGGTTGTTAAGGCAGGTAAGGTGTTCTTTGCGGAGGATGCTTACATCTGGGTTATTCCCTTTGAGGATAATGGCTCAGGCTATAACACACAGACTGTTTACTATAAGAATGACGATATAATTCTTTACAAAATAGCCAATGCCGGTGATATTTATTATTTCAACGCTGAAATTCAGGTTGACATCAACGGTAAGATGACAAACTCGGGCTTCTCGCTCACAGGCTACTTTATGGACGTTATTTACAATCAGCATGGCGATGATTTCACTAACAACAATTGGTGGAACCTTTGGTCCAATGCAAAGCAAAAGCTGTATAATAACCTTCACGAAAGATATAGTGAAAGAACATATCTTCCCGATGACTTTAAGTGGGTTGGTAACGTTTACAACGGCACAGGCGATAAGCTGCCTGTTGTTGACGACTTCTACGTTATCTGGGATAGCTAATTAGATTTGTCAAAGTTTTTACAGAAAGGGTGGATATTATGAAAAAGCGACTTTTTAATAAGCGCGGTATGACGTACGTTGAGCTGCTTGTTGCGCTGGCGTTGCTTGCACTTATTGTAGTATCCTTTACACCTATGCTGGTGTCATCATATGATACCTTATACAAGGCCGGTGAAAAAACCGAAGAGGTTTACCGTTCACAGGAGGAAATGGAGGATGGTCTTGCTGTCCGCAGCTCAACAAAAAAGGGCTCAGTACAGATTTCGTTCTCAATGAATGCTGCTAATGTTTTTGAAAAAATGAACGTTAACGGCAGAAAAATCGTTTCCACGTTCCAGGATAGCCTTGAAACAATGTTCTACGGCGTAAGAGCACGTGTTGATATTCTTACACCTGACACTGTTTATGACGACACAACAACACACGAGATTATTCTGCAGACAACAGGTATTCCCTTTACCGATATAAAGAAGAGATCAGATTATTCAGGTGACCTTGAAGATTTACCTGACAACACTATTCTTATTGATGCATTTATTCCTGAAAAGGCAGCAAGCATCAGCTATGGTACTGTTCTTGAGGAAAATGTTTATAAAAACAGCCGTGCTACCATTACAAATATGAAGGCAGATACAAGTACAGGCAGAATTAACTTCACACTTGGCGGTGCCGACTTCACAAAATCGCCCATCAAGTTTGTAATTTATTACAAAAATGAGCGCGGTATAACCAAGCAGGTACAGGATTATCTTTACATTGAGCCTACCAGACTCCTGATGGCGGGTACAACAAAATATAATGATTACTATACCTCTGCCGGTGTTCAGCAGTTGGACGACTCTACAGGCGAAACCCAGGTTGTAAAGTATGAGTTCACGCTGGAAGGCAGAACAATGAACCTTAAAAACAGCGGCTTGTTCGCTGAAAATGAAACACCTAAGAATAAAGGGGTTACCTTCAAGACTATTGCATGGGTTCCCAATGACTCTAACCCCAACCTTGCTCCCTACTACGTAATGGCAGGTACAAATGCTTCTGTTTACCGTATGTACGTTATGAACACCGAAAAGAGCCTTAAGGAGGCTATGGGTGCAAAGAACGACGTTGCAGGTACAACCGATGGTGTATATGTTATTACAACCGGCGAAAAGGTTATGCCCTCCTTCTGGAGTGGTGAAATGAGCGACCAGTACTCATTCCAGACCTTGTTTAAAGCGTCTACCTATGGTAATGCTGAAGATAATAAGATTGACTGTTCAGCACCATATTCAGGTGATAATATTTCCGGTCCCAGTTATGTTGGCACTCAGTATAATAAGATTGATAAGAATCTCAGATATATGATGCATTTTGCCGGTTACAGATGCGGTTATGAATATTCATCACAGCAGTCACGAAAGATTTCTTATACACTCACTGAGGCAGGCACAAAGTCCTTCCGTATTGCGGGTAAAAAGCGTGACGAGGGCGACTTTACCGGTTATCATACACCTTGGGAATATGAGTACACAAAATTTGAAGGTGGCTTGTTGTCTGCTAATACTTCAGATGAAAAGGCTATATATCTCGGTGGTGCAGGTGCTCTTGCGGCTACAAACTCAGCTACAGATAAGCACCTTGGATATTTGAAATTAAATGTATATACAAACATCAATCCTTTTGATGCAGCTAAAGATAGCACGGATTACGGTACAGGTGAAACCATAGCATTCCGTTTTACAGATGGCGGTGATTTCTGGAGTCCTCCAGGTAAATCAGAGGAATCCTATAAGAATATGGACTGGAAAAACCGTGAAAGCTATATCAACACCAAGTACGCATGTAACGTAAATATTACGTCTGCAGTATATCTTCCCGGCTCAGGATATGCAAATGGTCAGACAGCCGGTCAGGTGATTTATTTTGGTACTGTTCCCGCTTATGCTCTCGTAAGACAGAGCTCAGATATCGTTGAAAAGCAGGAGAAGGTTTACAACACCAAGAATGTTGTTGGCTCTGCAGCGACAATGTACCTTATTTGTGGCTCACAGGGTGAGGGTACAACAATTTACCGTAACTCATACAGCGGTAGTGATGGTGCTAACAGAACTGAAAACGTTGATGCTCAGAACCTTATGAGAAAGCACCTTAACTCAGGTAGCACAAGTTTGCAGACATCTGCACAGGTGTTCTATACAACAAAGGGTGATAGCATTACATATAAGCACCCGGATGCAGACCTTGAATTCACACTTGGTTATTGTTCACGTTGGCGTATGGCTATCGGTGACGTTACATTTAACGGCTCAAAGGAAGAAACAAAGTCCTATGAGCACTTCTACACAGCAAGCCACAGCTCTGCTAACTACCAGAGAAAGCCCGGTATAAACGCAGGTACAACCGACAACCTTTATTATAACGTATGGTTCCCTGGTGAGTTCTACAATCTCACCACAACAGCAACCTGTGATGAGGTTACTGTTGCAGTTGGTTACACAGTTTCAGGCTCTACATATATGTCTGAGTCATGGGTTGTTGGTAGTGGTTATTACGGTACAGCACTTGGCAGCATTTATAACGATGGTGTTCTTGCTGCTTACACACAGAACGGTACAAAGATTACTGCAGGCCTTTCAGGTAAGGGTGAGCAGAACGTAATCTTTAAGAACTTGTTGTACTACAAGAGCCCCTCTTATATAAACAGCACTCTTCACTCAAGAGCAAACGTAAGATTTGAACGGGTTGGCTTGAACTGCGAAACAACCAAAACCTCTGATACATCAGGTACAAAGAAATACTATGCATATTTCTCAGACAATTCCGGTAACGTTTACAAGGCTCACGTTGCAACAGCAAACGTTACTTCGTCAGGTTCAGGTGAAAGCACGTCTGCAACAGAAAGTACAACACTTCACACTGTTGCAGATACAGCACTTACAAAAATCCAAGTTAACGGTCAGGATATGAACCAAATTTTCTCTGATATAGTATCTATCGTTGCTAAGGAAGAGATTATCATTATCACAGGCTCACCGAAGGCAGGTCAGGGTAATACCATCGTTGTTGCAACAAAGGATGGTAGCGGAAACTGGGTTTGGAAGAAGGTTTCTATCCTTCCTGAGTTTAAATCTAATAATTTCCCCATCACGTCAGCATGTGAGGTTGCCGGCTACTTCTACATTGGCGTAAATGCCGGTGCAACTGATGGCTACGTATGTGCTATAAATATGGAAACACTCAGAGCAGCAGGTAACGGTTCAATTCTTCATAGCGGTGGTTACGATGGTAACACCAACACAAGCTCATCTGCTAACCCCGATCACGTGCTTTACGTACGTGCAGGCGACCAAATTTACGCTATTGCAGGTAGAGATGCAAGATAACGAAAGGAGACTCCGAAGATGTTTAAATTCCTTACTTCAAAAAAAGGGTTTACGTTAGTAGAACTTCTCATAGTTTTAGTTTTGCTTGGCTTGGGAGTCTTCGCCGTTGGCAATATAGTAAGAGTTTCTTACAGAGCCTTTGACAAAAGCGAAGAACGCTTTGTCAAGCAGGAGGCAGTAAAAACCGCAGCAGAGCTTTTGCGCACAGGCTCCAACAGCGTTGCAGCGGCTATGTCAGCAGACATTTTCCCAAATGGTGACCAGATTCCCGAGTCTCAGGGCGGTCCATATGAAAATGCTACTGTAGTGCCTGCAGGTAGTTCTGTAGATGAATCATATTCATATCTCTTCACAGAGCCCAGCTACGATGAGGAAACCGGTGAAATAAACGGCTATTACCTCTACATTCAGAATAAGGGTCAGAAAAGGCAGGATGCCATCCTTGTTTCCGACGTTCCCATGTACGTTAATATTCAGGCAGCCGTTGGACCAAGCTATGAGGGTGGACCAGATGAAAACCAGTGCGGTGTTCATATTACCCTTGCGGCCCTTGAGGATGACTTTGAATATGATGCTGATGGTGACGGCAAGGTTGATAATCCAACCTCTGACGATATTTACTATAGCCTTGACGTTGCTTACCATTTCCCAAATATGGTAATCAATGAATCAGGCATTGCGGTAAACTATGCAAAGAGAAATCTTCGCTCCGAAGCTAACCTGTATAATCAGTCAAACGGAAATATGCTTTCATCAAACTGCGAATATGTTACTGTTCAGTCTATTGTCACTAACGGCTCAGTTCTCCGCGTGTATTGTGACTCCATCCTTTCGGGTGACAACACAAACACAAGTATTGCAGTTCCCAAGCTTTGCTTTGTTGCTACTGCATCCTACGGCTATGATTCAGGCGAGGTTGGTCTGCTTTGTCAGTTCCGTGATGAATGTCTGTTAACCAATCCCCTTGGTACAGCATTTGTTAAGGCATATTACACAATTTCACCACCCATTGCTGATTTCATTGCTCAGCACGAGGGTCTCAGGGCAGCTGTAAGGCTTGCGCTCAAGCCCTTGATTGTGGTTGCAGAATATGCAGTTAACGATGAAATTGCACCTGTTGGTGCAGCTTGGTTTGCGGTATTTATGCTCTGCGGCTTAAGCATGTCGGTAATTCTTGTGCGTGTGGATAAGCGCAGAAAACGCGAAGCTAAAAGTGAATAAATGAAATGATCGCCTTGCCTTAAAAAGCAGGGCGATTTTATAGTCTTGAATCTGTTCGTGAATAATGCTATAATTCATTAGAAAAATAATAACAAACTTCTTTAAAAGGTGCATATATGGAATATTATGAAAACAAAGTTGAACAGGAAAGGGCGGTGCTTGTATCGGTAGATACAGGCGAGTTTGACGTTGATTCATCACTTGTGGAGCTTACAGAGCTTGCACGTACAGCAGGTGCAGAGGTTATCTGTGAAATGACTCAGAAGCGTGAGGCACCCGAGGCAGGCACTTACCTTGGTAAGGGTAAGCTGCAGGAGCTTGCCGATTTCTGCGATGCTGAAAAGCCTGACCTTGTTATTGTTGACGGTGAGCTTTCACCCGCCCAGCAAAAAAATATTGAAATAGCAACCGACGTAAGAGTAATTGACCGCACAACCCTTATACTTGATATTTTTGCACAGAGGGCATTGTCAGGCGAGGGTAAGCTGCAGGTTGAGCTTGCACAGCTGAAATATTCATTGCCGCGCCTTGGTGGTAAGGGTGCTTCAATGTCCCGTCTTGGTGGTGGTATCGGTACACGTGGTCCCGGTGAAACCAAGCTTGAAACTGACCGACGTCATATCCGTCGCAGAATTTCTGCCTTGACCGAGGATTTAAAGGCACTTGAGGAGCGCCGCACACGTCACCGTGAGCGCCGTAAGAAGGATGGCGTTGTTACAGTTGCACTTGTGGGCTACACAAACGCAGGTAAATCCACACTTATGAACACTCTGACAGATGCAGGCGTGCTTGCAGAAAACAAGCTGTTTGCAACCCTTGACCCTACTGCGAGGGCATTGACCTTGCCTGATGGAAGCAGCGTGCTGCTTATTGATACCGTTGGCTTTATACGCAGACTTCCACATAAACTTGTAGAGGCGTTTAAATCAACCCTTGACGAGGCTGTAAGTGCCAACGTTATACTTAACATCTGCGATGCCTCAAGCGAGGAGTGTGCCGAGCATTATAAGGTTACAATGGAGCTTCTTGAGGAGCTTGATTGCGGTGACAAGCCTGTTATAACAGTTCTTAACAAGTGCGACCTTGCAAACGATACCGCGCTTCCGCTTATGAACAACTGTGTGCGTGTTTCCGCAAAAACAGGTGAGGGACTTCCCGAGCTCCTTGAGCGTGTTGCAAAGGCATTGCCCCCCACGCGTAAAAGAGTGAAAATGCTTTTGCCCTTTTCAATGGGTGGTGCTGCTGCAGAGCTTCGCAAAACAGGTGTTGTTCACTCAGAGGAATATACTGCAGAGGGCTTGCTTCTTGATATTACTGCAGAAATATTTGTGCTTGAAAAGTATGAGGAGTATATTATTTAATTTTAAATGATAAATTTAAAATTAAAAATTATGGAACTGCGTTGATTGTAAATGCAAAGTGCAAAATGCAAAGCGCAAAGTGAAAATTTGCGAAGCCTTACCTCCCTAACCCTAGGGAGGGGGACCGCGCGCAAGCGTGGTGGTTAGTCTCCTGTTGAGTAGAACAATAACGTTGCTGTGTGGTCTACCTCTCTCAAACAGTGCGGCAGGACCGCTAAATAGTTCGTTTTAATGCTTGTTGTATCAAGGCTAAAATCATTGACAAAATGTGAAATATAATGATATACTGTTAAATACGTCATAAGTGCAATTTATTGTATTCTGACGTGTGGAATATGAGAAAAAATTTGATTCGGAGTGGTAAAAAATGAGTAAAAATCTTAAGAAAATTGTAACAGCTATCAGCTTGTGTCTGGCTATGGTTTTACTTTTCTGTGCATGTGGCAGTGAAGAGGTTGCAGAAACTAACACAGCGCCTCAGGCCATAACAGTTTCTATTGAAATCGATGGTAAATTAATTACTATGGAGGACACAGACGGCAAATCAATCGATGAAATTATCAAGGATGCAAAAATCACACTGACTGATGGTGATGTTGTATCTGTTGATACAGAGAAAAAATTGTCTGAAGGTATTGTAATCAGAATACTCAGAAAGTTTAATGTAACAATCAAAAATACAATCGATGAAACAGAGTGTACATTGGTTGTTGTAGGTGAAACTGTTCAGGATGCTATTGATGCTGCAGGTATAAAATTGGCAGATAACCACACAACAAACCTTAAGCTTACAGATGCACTTACTGATGGGTTGGAAATTGTTATTTCAATCAAGGAGGAGCCCACAACAATTCAGGAAAATGTAACTGAAAACAATTCCAATGACAATTCAAATAACTCAAACAACTCTAATAATTCCAATAACTCCAATAACTCCAATAATTCAGGTTCTTCATCAAACAAGACCACAACAAAGGCACCTGCTACTACAAAGGCACCTGCCACAACAAAAGCTCCCGCTACAACAAAGGCTCCTGCCACAACAAAGGCTCCTGCTACAAAGCCTGCAACAACAAGTGGCAGAACAGTTGTAAGTGTTGAATACTATGAGGATTGTGACGGCTCAGGTCACGGTGTTAAGGTAATTACATATTCAGACGGAACACAAGAGGAGGTAGCTTATTAAATGAATAAAAGGCTAAGCACTTTTTTACCGTTTGTAATTGTAATGGTAATATCTGTACTCCTTTCCGTAAGCGTTTTTGCCGGTAATGACGGAACAGATGTTACAACCGAGCCCCAGGTTACTACAACAGAAATTGAAGGTGAATCCCAGCCTTCAACCGAGCCGGATGATGACCCCGAAGCTCCTACCACAGAGCTCACAACCGAGCTTGTGAAAAAGGGTCTTGTAACAGAGGATGGCAAGATATATTTTTATAACGATGACGGCACTCCCTTCAAGGATGGTTACAAGGAGGTAGTGGTGGATGGTAAGACAAAGCACTATTTCTTCCAGGAGGATGGCACTGCCTTTACCGGTGGTTATAAGCCCTTTACCAAGAATGGAAAAAGAGTTTATTATTATTTCCAGGAGGACGGCACTGCCTTTACAAATGGCTATCTGAGCTTTACTGTTAGCGGTAAAAAGTATCATTTCTATTTCCAACAGGACGGCTCTGCATTTACAGGCGGCTATAAAGAAGTGAAAATCGGTGGTAAAACACAGTATTTTTACTTCCTCTCTAATGGCCAGGGCTTCAATACAGGCTATAAGACTGCAATTATCGGCGGCAAGAAATATTATTTCTTCTTTAATGAGGATGCTCGTGCAGTAACATCTGTACTGAAAGCAATTCCTTTGGGTCAGAGAAATGCATATATGTTCTTCACCGAAAACGGCAGAGCATTCACTAACGGATATAAGGAAATTAAAAGTAACAACCAGACAGATTATTACTATTTCCTCACTAATGGTCAGGCATTCACTACCGGATACAAGACTGTTAAGTTCGGTGATGTTACACACTACTACTTCTTCCAGCAGAATGGCAAAGCTTTTAAGGGTGGCTTGAAACAGATAGCGTTCGGCAAGGAAAACTACTATTACTTCTTCCGTAGCGATGGTAAGGCATGTAAGGTTACCTGGAAAACTATAAATAACAATAAATATTACTTTACAAGCAATGGCCGTGCCATCAAGAATATGTTTGTTACCTTCGGTTCAGACCGTTATTACTTCAACAGCAAATCTTATGTTAATAACAAGGGTTGGTTCTGCGTAAATAAAGCATACTATTTTGCAGATTCAAATGGTGTACTTGCAAGAAATAAGATTGTTGAAGGTTATAAGATGGATGCCAACGGAAAGAACACAACAAAGTATCGCATAATTCAGTGCGTTAAAGCGCACACAAATGATTCAATGACAGATCAGCAGAAAATTCAGGCTTTGTATAACTGGATTCTTAAGAGCAATATGACTTATATAAGAACCTATGAGCATTCAAAGGCTGATTGGGTGTGGAAGGACAGCTGGGTTGACGATATGGCATCAAGTCTGATGGACAATAATGGTGGCAACTGCTTCCGTTATGCATCATTCTTTGGTCTGCTTGTAAAAGAGGCAACCGGATTGCCGGTTATGGTTTATCACGGCAAAACACCCGGTACCTATTCCCTGGTTCCTCATGGTTGGACTACCGTTTACCAGGATGGTCAATGGTATGTTTACGATGTTGAGTTGGATAAATTCTCAAATCGTGACTTATCAACCTGCTATAAAATACCTGCATCCAAAAGCAAAATTCACGTGCAGGGTGTGGGCACAAAACTTTATTAAAAGTGGTATAGATAGCTATGGTATTTAGTTCATTATTATTTGTATGTCTTTTTATGCCGGTTGTATTTTTACTGCAGCTGGTGGTAAAGAATCTGAAAGTAAAAAATGCTTTGCTCCTTATTGCAAGCCTGCTTTTTTACGCCTACGGAGAGCCGACTTACATATTTTTGATGCTTTTCAGTTGTTTGCTTAACTATGTTTTTGCATTACTGCTTTCCGAGAAGAAAAGTAAATTCTTTATCGCTCTAGCCGTTATTATGAATCTGGCGCTTCTGGGCATTTTCAAATACACCGGCTTTTTACTTACTTCGCTCAACGACATTGTAAGCTTAAATCTTACTGTACCCGAAATCCCATTGCCTATTGGTATATCTTTCTTTACCTTCCAGGCATTGACCTACGTGATTGATGTGTACCGTGGCGATGTAGGTGTTCAGAAAAATTACGGAAAGGTGCTTTTGTACGTTTCCTTCTTCCCTCAGCTGATTGCAGGTCCTATTGTAAGGTATAAGGATATTGCAAGAGAAATTGATGAACGCCATGCAAGTGTGGATGATATCGCCTGCGGATTAAGACGCTTTATTGCAGGTCTTGGCAAAAAGGTGCTCATTTCCAACACAATGGCAATGGCTGTAGATTTTGTGTTTGGTATCAGCACAGAGGATTTGAACATTGCAAGTGCATGGATTGGTGCCTTGGCATACATTATGCAGATTTATTTCGATTTCAGCGGTTATAGTGATATGGCAATCGGTCTTGGAAGAATGTTTGGCTTCCATTTCAAGGAGAATTTCAACTATCCCTATATTGCAACATCAATGCAGGACTTCTGGCGCAGATGGCACATATCCCTTTCCACCTTCTTCAGGGACTATGTATATATTCCCTTAGGTGGTAATCGTAAGGGCAGGTTAAGAACTGTTCTGAACAAGGTTATCGTTTTCTTCCTTACGGGACTCTGGCATGGTGCAAACTGGACATTCGTTGTGTGGGGATTGTTCCACGGCTTCTTCCTTCTGTTGGAGGAGTTTATCCCCAGACTAAAAAAATTGCCAAAGGTGATTTCTCACATTTACACACTTCTTGCAGTAACAGTTGGTTTTGTGATTTTCCGTGCAGATACTCTCGGACAGGGTGTTATGTTTGTGGGTAAAATGTTCAGTGGATTTAATTTTTCGGCGGAAGCAAATTCCCTGACTGTTCAGACATTGACACCATTCTTTATTGTAATGTTCGTTGCTGCAGTTATAGGTTGTGGTCCCTTATCAAAATATGTGGATAAAATTAAACATCTTGAAATCACACCGGATTCCACCAAAAAGCAGAAGTGCATCTACGTTGTATCATTTGTTCTTGCGGTAATAGTGCTTATCTGGTGCATACTTCGTCTTGCCGGAGGCAGCTATAATCCGTTTATTTATTTCAGATTTTAAGAGGAGGGGATTGCATTGAACAAAAAATTGATTGCTTTTATTGCAATATGCTTGGTATTGTGTATGATTCCCTCTGTCGGTATGATATTTTTCCCCACAACAGAGAGCACGGAAAACAAAGCTATAGCTGAAGCTCCCAAGCTCATTGCAGATGACGGGAAATTCAATCAGCTGATTTTGCAGGAGTGTGGCGAATATTTTGCAGACCATGTTGCACTGCGTAATCAGATGATTTTTGCAGATGCAAAAATACAGTCCGGCTTGTTTTCAGAGTCTAATGTCAGTGGTGTAATTTACGGCACAAATGATTGGCTGTATTATTCCTCTACCTTAGATGATTATCTGGGTCGCGCACCTATGTCGGAGCGAGAGTTGTTTAACCTGTCCCACAATATCTCCATAATTCAGGAGTATCTTGACCAAAGGGAAATCAGCTTCGTTTTTACTGTTCCGCCTAATAAAAACACTCTCTATGATGAGAATATGCCCTATTATTACAGTACCGAGCTTGATTTTGAACATAATGCTATTCGTCTTGAATCATACCTTGCTGAACAGAATGTAAATTATATAAGCTTATTTGATTTGTTTACTCAGCAGGATGAGATTCTCTACCTTAAGCGTGACTCTCATTGGAATATGAAGGGCGCTTGTATGGCGTATAATTCCATTATGGCTGCCTTGGAAAAGAGTCATAATGACTATTCTGATGTGGACCCCGGGCTTGAAAAAACAGCTAACGGTGACCTTAATAAAATGTTATATAGCTTTTTTGGTGAAACAGAGGAAAACTATTCCTATGACTTATCGCAGAAGTATGTATATACAAATGACGTTAAGGGCGTTGAGGATGGTTGGATTATAACTGAAAACAAGGAGGGAAGCGGAACACTGCTTATGTTCCGTGACTCCTTTGCGGATACTCTTATTCCGTTTATTTCAAATGAATTTGAAACTGCATATTACTCAAAGGGTCAACCCAATGCTATGGAAAGATATATCGAGGCAGATAAGCCTGATTGTGTTGTAATAGAAAAGGTTGAGCGCAATATTTCCGATTATCTTGATACACCGCCCATACTCACTCCGCCTACAACAGATATTACGGATAATGTTCTGATTGCAAAAACAGAGTCAGATGTGTCTGTTGAGCCGTGTATGTTTGATGACAATTATTATGCTATAAGCGGTAGTGTGGATAAGACACGTATTGAAACCAACACAGAAATAGTTGTTTGTGTCAATAATGTGATGTATCGCGCTTATCAGTCGGGTGAAAATAGTTTTTCACTATATCTGAAAAAGGCTGGATTTTCCGATACTGCTGATATACAGGTTTATGCTGTAAACGGCGACAATACTGTTCGTGTTTTATCAGAGGTAATTGACCTGAAATAATAATCAATACAAAAAGTCCTTGGATTTTATAAAATCCAAGGACTTTTTATATGTGTTTTATTTTACGCTGAAAAGAAGGTCGCCGTATGAGGGGTAGCACCAATGCTCTGATGAGCAGAGTGTTTCCATCTCGTCAACAGCCACGCGGAGCTCTGACATAACGGGGATGATTCTGTTTTTGTAGAACATTGCTTTTGCATCGCTTTCTTCGATTGTCTTGACCTCTGCAGAGAGCTCCTCAAGCTCTGCAACCTTGTTGAAGGCAACGCTTGAAAGGCCGGAAAGCTTTGTAACAAGTGTTTCCTCATAGGTTGTGTCAACGAAATCACCGATTGTACGCTTTGCAATAAGCGTGTCTGCAAGCTCGTGAATGTTGCGGCTAACACAAGGAAGGATGTCCTTCTTTGCCATATCAATCATTGTAAGCACCTCAATGTTAAGGTATTTACAATATTTCTCGTTTTTGATTTCATAGTGTGCCTTGATTTCGGTTTCACTATAAACCTTGTGGTCGGTGTAAAGCTTCACGTTCTTATCGTGGAGCATATAGGGGAGTGCATCAGGTGTGGTCTTAAGGTTGAGAAGACCTCTGCCCTCAGCCTCCTTGACCCAAGCGTCATCGTAGCCGTTGCCGTTGAAAATAATGCGCTTGTGGTTTTTGATAACGCCTTTGATAAGCTTGTGAAGGTCGTTTTCAAAATCGGCTGAGCCCTCAAGAGTATCTGCAAAGCCCTTGAGCACCTCTGCAACTGCTGTGTTAAGTGTTGTGTTGGGGCCTGCAACTGAAGCTGATGAGCCAAGCATACGGAACTCAAATTTGTTACCTGTAAATGCAAGGGGGGAGGTTCTGTTGCGGTCTGTTGTGTCCTTGGGGAAGCGGGGAAGAACGTGAACGCCAACCTTCAGCATTTCCTTTTCGCGGTTGTCGTAGTCCTCGTCGCGCTCAATTGATTCAAGAATTTCTGTAAGCTCCTCACCAAGGAACATTGATACAATAGCGGGTGGAGCCTCCTGCGCACCAAGACGGTGGTCGTTGCCTGCAGAGGCAATTGAAATACGTAAAAGATCCTGATAATCATCAACAGCCTTGATTACTGCACAAAGGAAAAGCAGAAACTGTGCATTTTCAGCAGGTGTTTCACCCGGCTCAAGAAGGTTTGTGCCGTTGTTGGTGGAGATTGACCAGTTGTTGTGCTTACCGCTACCGTTAACGCCTGCAAAGGGCTTTTCATGTAAAAGGCAAATCATACCATGCTGCTTTGCACACTTCTGCATTGTTTCCATGGTAATCTGGTTGTGGTCTGTTGCAATGTTTGTGGTTGTGAAAATGGGAGCAAGCTCGTGCTGTGCAGGAGCCGCCTCGTTGTGCTCTGTTTTTGCAAGCACACCAAGTCTCCAAAGCTCATCGTCAAGGTCCTTCATAAATGCCTGAACGCGAGGCTTAATGGCGCCGAAGTAGTGGTCGTCAAGCTCCTGTCCCTTTGGGGGCATTGCGCCAAAAAGTGTTCTGCCTGTATAAACAAGGTCCTTGCGCTTGTTGAATACCTCTGCATCAACAAGGAAATATTCCTGCTCGGGGCCAACGGTTGTTTTAACTGCTACAACGTCCTCGTTGCCGAAAAGCTTAAGGATACGAAGTGTCTGCTTGTTGATAGCCTCCATTGAACGGAGGAGGGGAGTCTTTTTGTCAAGTGCCTCACCGCCATAAGAGCAGAATGCGGTGGGGATACAAAGAACACCGTTTTTTATGAAAGCAAAGGAGGTAGGGTCCCATGCGGTGTAGCCACGTGCCTCAAAGGTTGCACGAAGACCGCCTGAAGGGAATGAGGAAGCATCAGGCTCACCCTGAATGAGCTCCTTGCCCGAAAACTCCATTATTACTCTGCCGTCTTTTTTGCTTGTGATAAAGCTGTCATGCTTTTCTGCAGTAACACCTGTAAGGGGCTGGAACCAGTGTGTGAAGTGTGTGGCACCCTTTTCAATAGCCCAATCCTTCATTGCATTTGCAATGATGTCAGCAACCTCAATGTTGAGTCTGTGACCTGTGTCAAGTGTGCGCTGAAACTCCTCGTAGGCTTCTGCGGGGAGGCGTTCCTTCATTACTGATGCAGAAAATACATCACAACCGAAAAAATCTGTAACTGTTTTCATTTCAACCAACCTTTTTTACAATGCTTTGCCTATATAACCTGTTACGATACCAAGCACCGCGGAGATTATTACAAGCAAAATGGGATGAACCTTCTTTTTGAATATAAGGAATATACCGATAAGGCATATTACAAGTGAGGTAATGATTGCATAAGGGTCAATGCCTGACAATGCAAAGCCATTGGGGAAGAATACAGTCTGACCAATGGTGAGCACGGCACCTGCTATAAGACCGATAACCGTGGGTCGAAGACCTGTCATACAGCCCTTAACGATATTGCTTTCCTGAAACTTTTTGTAAATTCGGGCAACAATAAGAATAATTACGAAAGAGGGGACTACAACACCAAGTGTTGCGACGAATGCACCCAAAAATCCGCCGAGGAGACCCATATCACCATGTGCTCTGCCTGTAATCATACCAACGTATGTGGCAATGTTTATGGCAAACGGTCCAGGAGTGCTTTCGCTGACTGCAATGAAGTTGACAATTTCACTTTCGGTAAGCCAGTTTTTCTCAAGCACGGCATTCTGTATAAGGGGAAGCATTGCGTAGCCGCCACCAAAGGTGAATGCGCCTATTGTAAGGAATGTGAGAAAGAGATCAAGGTAAATCATACTTCGTTACCTCGCTTTCTCTGAATAATTGAGTAAACGAGACCGATTATTGCGCAAGAAACAATGATGTAAATAACGCTTATGTCAAGATGTGCAATGTCAATAAACATTGAAACGCCAAAGGCAAGCCCCATAATAATGTAGCTAAAAAGACCCTTGGGGCATTTTTTATACATTGAAACAAAAGCCTTGATTACAAGTGCAAGCACGCCTGCACGAATGCCGTTGAAGGCAAACTGAACAGCCTCATATTCGCTGAACTGCTGAAGAACAAGTGATATAACGGATATTACAATGAATGAGGGAAGCACAACACCGAGAGTTGCAAAAAATGACCCGATTGTGCCTGCAACTCTGAAGCCGACGAATGTTGCAGAGTTAATGGCAATTGGTCCGGGTGTGCTTTCGGAAATTGCAAAGATATCTAAAATTTCTTCACCCTTGAGCCACTTGTGCTTTTCGCACATTTCCTTTTCGATAATAGGAATCATGGCATAGCCACCACCAAAGGTGAATGCGCCTATTTTGAAGAACGTAACAAAAAGGGTAAGGGCATTTTTAAGCTTATTCTTCAAAATAACACCCACTTTCACTAATAATTATAATACCTTTAGATTATAAAAAAACCGAAAACTTTTGTCAATGTACAATAATGCAGATTAAATCAGAAACAATAGACATTTTTTGTTTAATATGGTACAATAAATACATTCATTTTTAATTGTTTTATCAGGTGGTGCATTATGGATTTTACATCTGCCGAAAAAAGGGTCAATGAGTTGACAGACATACTCAACGACTGTATTGATAAATACTATATGGGTAACGAAAGCGACGTGTCTGACTACGATTACGATATGATGATGCGTGAGCTTTCCGCCATTGAGGAGAATTTTCCTCAGCTCTTAAGGGCAGATTCACCTACCCACAGAGTTGGCGGCAGCAGCGACAATACGTTTGAGTCTGTTGTTCACACAGTACGAATGGAAAGTCTGCAGGACGCCTTTTCCGTTGAGGAGCTTGAGGCCTTTGACAGCCGTGTTAAAAAGCAGTTTCCTGATGCACAATACGTGGTTGAGCCTAAAATTGACGGTCTTTCCTGTTCACTTGAGTATCGCGACGGTGTGCTCGTGAGGGCATCTACCCGTGGTGACGGTGACGTTGGTGAGGACGTTACTGCAAACGTAAAAACAATCCGCTCCGTGCCCCTTAAGCTTAAGGAGGCTGTTCCCTTTATTGAGGTCAGAGGCGAGGTATATATGTCACACGCTTCCTTTGATGAGCTTGTGGCTCAGCAGGAGCTGAATGACGAAAAAACCTTCAAAAATCCCCGTAACGCCGCATCTGGCTCATTAAGGCAGAAGAATCCAAAAATAACAGCGGGAAGAAAGCTTGATATTTTTGTTTTCAACATTCAGCAAAAGGATGGCGGCAAGGAGGTTAAAACTCATTGGGAGTCACTCAAATACCTTGAGGAGCTTGGCTTCAGCACAGTTGGCGGCTACGCTTTGTGCGATACCATGGCGCAGGTTGTTGAGAAAATAAACGATATAGGCAACAACCGCGGCAGGCTTGAATATGACATTGACGGTGCAGTTATCAAAACAAATGATTTTGAAATGCGGCGTGTAATGGGCAGCACTGCAAAATTCCCCAAGTGGGCGGTTGCTTTTAAGTATCCCCCCGAGGAGAAGCCCACAAAGCTGCTTGATATTGATATTCAGGTTGGCAGAACAGGTGTGCTTACACCTACTGCAATTTTTGAGCCTGTTACACTTGCAGGCACAACGGTTTCACGAGCAACACTTAACAACGCTGATTTCATTAGTGATAAGGGAATTGCTATCGGTGATACTATTATTGTGCGCAAGGCAGGTGACATCATACCCGAGGTGTTGGGCGTAAAGGAGCATAACGGCGAAAATCCCGTTTATGAATACCCTTGTGAGTGTCCTGCCTGTGGTAGCAGAGTAGTAAGGGAGCAGGGTGAGGTTGCAATACGCTGCCTTAATCCCGATTGTCCTGCACAGCTTCTCAGAAAGCTTATTCACTTCTGCTCACGCGATGCTATGGATATTGAGGGTCTCGGCTCTGCCGTGCTTGAGCAGCTTGTAAATGAAAGGCTTATTGCAAAGGCGTCGGACATTTATCGTCTTAACCCAATGGATTTGGTATCACTTGAGCGAATGGGCGAAAAAAGCACCTTTAATCTGCTTGATGCTATTGAAAAATCCAAGGGAAACGATTTGTTCAAATTGATTTTTGCACTTGGTGTTCACCATATCGGTCTTAAGGCGGCAAAGCTCCTTGCAAATCACTTTGGCACAATGGATGCACTCCTTGACGCTACCAAGGAGGAGATTATGGAGATTGACGGAATGGGTGACGTGTCTGCAGATACGCTCATTACCACTCTTTCCCTTCCTGCGACACGCAGTATGATTGAGGAGCTGAAGGCACTCGGTCTTAATATGAATAATCTTACTGAGGTTGAGGATAACCGCTTTGAGGGAATGACCTTTGTGCTGACAGGAACTCTGCAGCAGTTCGGTAGACGCGAGGCACAGGAGATTATTGAAAAATTCGGCGGTAAGGCTTCAGGCTCGGTATCGGCTAAAACAAGCATTGTGCTTGCAGGTGAAAATGCAGGCAGCAAGCTGAAAAAAGCAAATGACCTTGGCATAAAGGTGATTACAGAAGACGAATTTAACGAAATGATTAAATGATTTTTACAAAAATCGGGTTTACTATTTATGTACATTGATTATTGTAAATTTTGGGCTTTTATTATAAAATAGTAGATAATATACTATAAGGAGTGGTTTTATGCCTACAACAAATATTGATAAAATAAAAACTAAAAGAAAAAATCTTTATTTAAGAGTTGCAAAGGGTCACTTTGCTTCCAACCACTCACACACCAACTACTACATTGACGTTGCTGCACAGAAGTCACGTCTTTCCGAGGCAAAGGCAGTAGCACAGGAGCTTTGTGCAAACTATAACTACACGTCTACAATTATTGACACGATTCTTTGCCTTGACGGCACAGAGGTTATCGGTACCTGCCTTGCAAATGAGCTTACAAAGAACTCTTTTGCAAACATCAATGCGCATCAGACAATCTACGTTGTTACTCCTGAAATGACAAACGGCTCACAGATGATGTTCCGTGATAATATTGTTCCCATGATTAAGGACAAGCACGTGCTCATTCTTGCAGTTTCAGTTGCTTCAGGTGTTACTGCACAGGCAGCTATTGAGGCGGTTAATTACTATGGCGGCAACGTAACAGGCGTTTCAGCAATCTTTGCAACGTCAGAGCATTGCGGTGATTACAAGGTTAATTCAGTATTCAATCCCCACGACCTTGATGGTTACTTCAACTATCCTGCACACGAGTGTCCGTTGTGTAAGGAGAAAAAGAAAATAGATGCTCTTATCAACTGCCACGGATTCTCAAAGATTTGAGTTGAAAATGTGCATGAGCCCTAAAGCAGACGCTTTAGGGCTTTTGAAGTGTAAAGGATAGCTTATGGATTTACAGATTTTATTTGAGGATAGCGATATAACCGTTTGTGTGAAGCCTCGGGGTATTCTCAGCGAGGATGCACAGAATGGTGAAAAGGGAATTATCGGACTTTTGAGTGACAGGGCAGGTAAGCCCCTGCACCTTTTACACCGACTTGATCGTAACGTTAGCGGTGTTATGGTTTTTGCCAACAACAAAAAGAGTGCTGCGGCCTTAAGCAGGGCTATTCAGGAAGGCAGGTTTTACAAGGTATATCTGGCGGTTACTGATGGTGAGCCTGCGGAGCAGCAGGGTGTTTATAAGGATTTGTTGTTCAAGGATTCAAAAAAGAACCGCTCCTATGTTGTGAACAGAATGCGCAAGGGTGTTCGTGAGGCATCTCTTGAGTATAAGGTGCGCGGTGTGAGCAGCGGAAAGGCAATGGTACAGATTCTCCTGCACACAGGCAGAACACATCAGATAAGAGTTCAGTTTTCATCAAGGAAAACACCCCTTGCGGGCGATATAAAGTACGGCAGTAAGGACAGGACAACAGGCGACGTTGCCCTCCATTCATACAGAATACGCTTTAATCACCCTGCCAATGGCGGTGAGCTGTGCTTTAGTGCTGATCCCGATTTCAGCGTATATCCATGGAATTTATTTGGAGGTGATACGGATGCTTGATATTTTACATAATTTCAGCGGTGTGCTTGTAAACGTGCTCACAGTTGTTGTGGGAAGTGTTATTGGTCTTATTCTGAAAAAGCAGATACCCGAAAAGCTTACAGGCGCGGTAATGACCGCTATTGGTCTTTGTACAATTGCGATTGGTATTATGGGTATTATCAAGGGTCAGAATCAGCTTGTTATGATTATTTCAATGGTGCTGGGTGTTGTTGTGGGCACCTTGCTTGATATTGATGGTAAGCTGCAAAGGATTGGTGATAAGCTGCAAAGCAAGGGCAAAAATGGCGAAAAATCAACCTTTTCACAGGGCTTTGTTACAGCATCACTTTTGTTCTGTGTTGGCGCAATGACTATTGTCGGCTCAATGAATGCAGGTATATCGGGAGATAATCAGATGCTTTATACAAAATCTGTCCTTGATTTGATTTCATCGGCAATGCTTTCTGCAAGTCTTGGCATTGGTGTGCTTGCAGCGGCTGTATTTGTGCTTGTTTTTCAGGGTGGACTTGTGGCACTTTCTATGGTGCTTGGCTCGTTCTTGAGTGATTTTGCAGTTGCAGAGCTTATTTGTGCAGGCTCTGTTATGATTACTGCACTTGGTCTTAACCTGATTGGTGTGACGAAAATAAAGGTTGCAAACCTTTTGCCTGCACTTGTTTTCGTTCCCCTTGTATGCTTGATTTTTTAATGGCTTTACGGAAGGAGATTTTTTGTGTTGAAGCTGAAAAATATACAACCCGAAAGAGTTTTTTACTATTTTGAACAGATTTGCGACATTCCTCACGGCTCGGGTAATATGGGCGGTGTGAGTCGATATTGCCGCAACTTTGCAATAAATCACAGTTTTGATTATTACAAGGACGAGGCAAATAACGTTATTATATACAAGCCTGCCTCTGCGGGCTATGAAAATGCCGAGCCTGTTATTCTGCAGGGTCACCTTGATATGGTTTGCCAGAAGGATGACGGTGTTGAAATTGATTTTCTTGAGGATGGCATTGAGCCGTATGTTGACGGCGATTTTGTAAAGGCAAGGGGCACAACGCTTGGTGCTGACAATGGTATTGCCGTTGCAATGATGCTTGCAATCCTTGAGGATGATAGTCTTAAGCATCCTCCCATTGAGGCGGTTTTCACCACCGAGGAGGAGGTTGGAATGATTGGCGCACGTCAGCTTGATATGACAAGGCTTAAGGGCAGAAGAATGGTGAATATTGATGCCGAGGAGGCTGATATTGTTACCGTTTCGTGTGCTGGCGGCAGCGATTTTACCGTTGAAATTCCCTTGGAGAGAGTTGAAAAGCAGGGTACTATGGTGCAGCTTTCGCTCAAGGGACTTAAGGGCGGACATTCAGGAATTGAAATCAACGGCAACAGAATAAATGCTGATATTCTTGCAGGTCGCATTCTGAACCACCTTGCAAGGGATAATGCCTTTGACATTGCTTCAATAGACGGCGGCGACAAGGGTAATGCAATTCCCAATAGCTGCAAAATTGTGCTTTGCGCTGATTGCACCGATGCCCTTGTTAAGGCTGCAAACGAATATATTGAGATTGTGAAAAATGAAATCAGCGACAAGGAGCCCGATTTTGAGGCTCAGCTTGAGATAATTGGTGAGGGTACCTGCTCCGTTTTCTCTGAAAAGGCAAAATCACAGACAATAACCACGCTTGCCTGTGTGCCTGACGGTGTTATGGCAATGAGCGCAGGTGTCAGCGGACTTGTTGAAACCTCACTTAACCTTGGTATCCTTAAAACCGAGGCTGACGAGCTGAAGCTCCACATTACCTTAAGGAGCAATAAGTGGACTGCATTACTTGCACTTGAGGAAAAGCTGACGGCATTCTTTGCTTCGCAGAGCCTTGAAAGCAACGTATTTGCAAAATATCCGCCTTGGGAATATAAGGCAGATTCAGCATTGCGCTCACTTTACGTTGACATTTATAAAAGCACAATAGGTGAGGAGCCCGGAATTGCGGCAATTCACGCAGGACTTGAGTGCGGTGTGTTTGCTGCGGCAATCAAGGGCTTTGATTGTATTGCAATTGGTCCTTATTTATATGACGTGCACACTACCAAGGAGCGCGTTTGCATATCAGACACCGAGAAAGTGTATAAAATGATTTTGAAATTATTGGAAAATTTGAGATAAATATTACATTGTAAAAAATGGCGATTTATGATAAAATGAGTCGTCAAAAAAGTAAGACTGTATATGTGTACAGTCAGGATTGGAGAAAGTATGGATAACAAAAACGAATTCAAACCATACGTGCCCGCCGAGAAGGTAACACCCGAAATTACGATTACATCAATCGTTATGGGTATCATTCTTGCAGTTGTGTTCGGCGCTGCAAATGCTTACCTCGGTCTCAGGGTTGGTATGACTGTTTCTGCATCAATTCCCGCTGCGGTTATTGCAATGGGTGTAATCCGCATCATTATGCGCAGAAACTCAATTCTTGAAAGCAACGTTGTACAGACAATCGGTTCTGCAGGTGAATCACTTGCGGCAGGTGCAATTTTCACACTCCCTGCACTGTTCCTTTGGGCGGCAGAGGGCAAAATGGAAAAGCCTGACCTTGTGGAAATCACACTTATTGCACTTATCGGTGGTCTTCTTGGTGTATTCTTTATGATACCTCTTCGTAACGCTCTTATTGTTAAGGAGCACGGTGTACTTCCTTACCCCGAGGGAACCGCTTGTGCAGAGGTTCTTCTTGCAGGTGAGAAGGGCGGTTCAAGTGCTTCTACCGTATTTGCAGGTATGGGCTTTGCGGCATTGTTTAAGTTTATTATTGACGGATTCAAGCTTGTGTCTGGTGAGGTTTCACTCCGTATTAAGGGCTATGCAGGTGAAATCGGCACACAGATTTATCCTGCGGTTATGAGCGTTGGCTACATTTGTGGTGCAAGAATTTCATCATATATGTTCGCAGGTGGCGTACTTAGCTGGCTTGTGCTCATTCCCATTATCGTTCTTTTCGGCTCTGAAATTGTTATGTACCCCGGCACAGCTCCCATTGGTGAGGTCTTTGCAGAGGGTGGTGCAAGTGCTATCTGGAGCACCTATATCAGATATATCGGCGCAGGTGCCCTTGCAGCAGGCGGTATTATCAGCCTTGTTAAATCACTTCCCCTTATTGTTAAAACCTTTACAGGTGCAATGAAGAGCATGAAGGGCGTTGGCGCAGCATCAAGTGAGCGTACAGCACAGGATATAAACCTTAAGATAGTTGTTATAGCGATTATTGTTCTTGCTATACTTATCTGGCTTATTCCTGCAATTCCCGTTTCACTTCTCGGTGCATTTATTATTGTTATATTCGGCTTCTTCTTTGCAACCGTTTCATCAAGAATGGTTGGCCTTGTTGGTAGCAGCAACAACCCTGTTTCAGGTATGTCAATTGCTACACTCCTTATTGCAACACTTATTCTTAAGGTTACAGGTGCAGACGGCATTGCAGGTATGTGCAGCGCTATTGCTATCGGTTCAATCATTTGTATTGTTTCCGCAATTGCAGGTGACACCTCACAGGACCTTAAAACAGGCTATATCCTTGGTGCAACACCCAAAAAGCAGCAGACAGGTGAGCTTATTGGTGTTGTTGCTTCAGCACTCGCTATCGGCGGTACACTTTACCTTCTTGACTCTGCATGGGGCTTCGGCTCAGACGAGCTCGGTGCGCCACAGGCTACTCTTATGAAGCTGATCGTTGAAGGTGTAATGGGTGGTGATCTGCCATGGACACTTGTGTTTATTGGTGTGTTCATTGCAGTTGCAGTTGAGCTTATTGGTATTCCGGTTCTTCCCTTTGCAATCGGTGTTTACCTTCCCGTACAGCTTAATGCTTGTATTATGGTTGGTGGCCTTATCCGCCTTGCAATGGATAAAATCAAGGGCAAAAAGGCAGAGCACAAGGAAGCTATTGTCAATGACGGCATTCTCTTCTGCTCAGGTATGATTGCAGGTGAGGGTCTTGTTG
>JAGBTL010000099.1 GCA_017631355.1 Clostridia bacterium | reverse complement strand
TTAAACCTAATAAATCCCTGATTTACACTCCCTAAGAGTCGGTTATGTAATCAATTAAGATTAATATACGAAGTCTGTGTACTTTGAGTTGAACTCAAGCTCACCTGTAGCATTGAGAGAACCGTTGATGTTAGCGGTGATGTAACCAATACCATAGTGAGTGATGCTTACAAACTTGCCGTCTGCTGTCATTTCAGCTGTGATTGTGTATGCCTTGTACTCGATCTGGCCATCAAGGCTCTTAACGATCTTGGAAACTGTAGCATCCTCTGCAACTGTCTTCTGAACATCCTTGTAGTCAAGGAAATCTCTTGACATAACTGCAAGACCATCTGTTTCTGTGTATGAGGTGCTAACAACGTCCTTCATAACGATAGTGATTGTATTGCCTTCCTTCTTACAAGAAGCAACAGTACCCTCTGTACAGTTACTGAGAGGCATACGACGCTTAGCATCGTCTGAACCCTTTGCGTTCTGCTTAACCTCAGCCTCATCCTCTGTTGTCATGAAGCTTTCAAGGATAGGAACGATAACAGCATCAAGAATACCAAGACCTTCGATCTTGAGAGGCTTCTGCCATGTGATGTTGTTGTAGCCTGCGATACCCTGCTCGTTGATAGCCTTAGCTGCTGCCTGGAACTCCTTAAGAGCTGCTGCATCAACGGGACCTGCTGATGCGCCGCCGTTGTCGCCAGTTGAACCGCCGTTGTCAGGTGCTGCTGTTGTCTCTGTGTTTGAAGAGCCTGAGCCTGAGTTTGAAGAGCCTGAGCCTGAGCCTGAGCTTGAAGAGCCTGAGCCTGAGCTTGAAGAGCCTGAGCCTGAGCTTGATGAACCTGAGCCTGAGCTTGATGAACCTGAGTTTGAAGAAGGAACGTTAGCTGTTGAGCCGCCGTTATCGCCAGTGCCTTCACCCTCAACGTTAGTTGAAGAAGAAATGCCACCCTTTGCAAGCAAGATAACTGATGCAATAGAAACAGCATTGCTTGTAATGATTGTGAAGAGAAGAGCTACACTGAGGATAATAGCAATAACCTTCATATCAGAATTTTTCATTGGTATAATACCCCTTTCATCATACTGCCATAGTTAGACAGTATTACATTCTTTTTTTATATCTTAAGATTACCCCAAAGTGCACAAAAAGTCAAGCGAAATTTAACGCAAATGACAAACATTATTTTAAATTCGTCAAAAAGCCGAAAAATTATACCATTTTTTGTGTATTCCATATATCTTTTGCATACTCATTAATTGCGCGGTCTGCAGCGAATCTGCCTGAGCCTGCAATGTTCATAAGAGACATCTGGTTCCACTTTTTTGTATCCTTGAAGGTTTCACGGATTCTCTGCTGTGCACGCTGATAGTCAGCGAAATCAGCAAGCACCATAAAGGGGTCGTGGTGAATAATGGTACCTGAAATATCGGAGAAGTCCTTACCTTCAATACCGCCGTGGCTGATGAAATCAAGAACCTTGCGGAGCTCGGGATTATTATTATAGTATGTCTGAGGATTATAGCCTGCATTTCTCAGCTCGGTTACCTCGTGAGCACGCATACCGAAGAGGAACATATTATCATCCCCTACTGCCTCGTTGATTTCAACGTTTGCACCATCAAGAGTACCAATGGTAAGCGCACCATTCATCATAAGCTTCATATTACCCGTACCGCTTGCTTCCTTACCTGCAAGTGAAATCTGCTCGGAAACGTCTGCGGCAGGCATAAGTCTTTCAGCGTTTGTAACGTTGTAATCCTCAACGTAAAGCACCTTGAGTCTGCCCTTAACGTCAGGGTCCTTGTCAATCATCTCGCTGAGAGCAAGAATCATGCTGATAATACGCTGTGCAACAAAGTAGCCGGGAGCAGCCTTTGCACCGAAGATATATGTCTTGGGGACGAAGTCACCATTGGGATTTTCCTTGATTGCAAGATACTCAGAAACAATGTTCAGCGCATTAAGATGCTGACGCTTGTATTCGTGAAGGCGCTTAACCTGAACGTCAAATATTGATTCTGTATTAAGCTTAACGCCTGTTGTTTTATAAATATGCTTTGCAAACTCTTCCTTGTTTGCCTTTTTGATTTCACCTATTTTGTTAAGAACGGCCTCATCATCCCTGAAATCTGCAAGTCTTGAAAGGTTTTCTGCATCGTAAACAAACTTATCGTCACCAAGGAGCTCTGTGATATATTCTGTAAGTCTGGGGTTAGCCTGACAGAGCCAACGTCTGTGAGCAATACCATTTGTTACGTTTGTGAACTTATCGGGCATAAGCCTGTAGAAATCATTAAAGAGAGAATCCTTGAGGATCTGGCTGTGAAGTGCAGAAACACCGTTAACGCTGTGGCATGCTGCAACGCAAAGGTTCGCCATTCTTACTGCACCGCCTGAAATGATAGCAGTACGTTCAACGTAGCCTGCATCGTGTGTGCACTCCCAGATATATGCGCGGAAGCGATTGTCAATTTCCTTTATAATATCGTATATACGAGGGATAAGGCGCTTAACAAGCTCCTCGCTCCAGCACTCAAGAGCCTCGCTCATAACAGTATGGTTTGTATATGCCATAGTGTTTGTTACAAGACGCCATGCATCGTCCCAGCCGTAGCCGCACTCATCAAGAAGGATTCGCATAAGCTCGGGAATTGCCATTGTGGGATGAGTATCGTTAATGTGGATTGCGAGCTTTTCGGGAAGGTTTTCAACTGTACCGTATTCACGAAGGTGGTGACGGATAATATCCTGCACAGATGCAGAAACAAGGAAGTACTGCTGACGAAGTCTTAATGACTTACCCTCGGGGTGATTATCCATGGGATAAAGGACCTTGCTGATAACCTCTGCCATTGCCTGACGCTCCATTGAGCGCATAAAGTCACCCTGATTGAAGGACTTCATATCAAATTCAGGCGCACGTGCACTCCAAAGACGAAGAACGCTGATGCCCTTGCCGTCCTTACCTGCAACAAACATATCATAGGGAACAGCCTGAATAACGTTGCCGTCAACAATATCAACGTGGTGGTACTGATTATCCCACGTTTCATTTACGCGACCCTCAAAGGTGATGTCAACTGCGCTGCTTTCTCTGGGAACAAGCCACACCTCGCCACCGGGGAGCCAGTTATCGGGAAGCTCTGTCTGTCTGCCCTCAACAAGCTTCTGACGGAAAATACCATACTCATAAAGAATAGAATAGCCACGTGCAGGATAGCCCTGTGTTGCAAGTGCATCAAGATAGCAGGCAGCAAGTCTGCCGAGACCACCGTTACCAAGACCTGCATCGGGCTCACAATCATAAATGCTGTCAAGCTTGATGCCGTAATCATTAAGCACGCTTGCAAACGTGCTTGTAAGATTAAGGTTAAAAAGTGTATTTTTAAGTGAGCGGCCCATGAGGAACTCCATTGAAAGATAGCAAACGCGCTTTTTGCCCTCGTCGTCTGCCCTTTTGCTGAGCTCCGCTCTTGACTGTGCCATCATATCACGCACAATCATAACGACCGCCTTGTAATATTGCTCATTAGTTGCATTTTCGGTTGTAATGCCGAAATAATGAAGAAGTTTGTTCTCAAGCATTTCCTTTGCTTGCTTCTTTGTAAGCTTGTAATTCATACAAATCCCCCAAAAAGTTTTATAAAAACGTGGGTTTTCACCCACCCTATTGTACATTTTACACTAAAAAACGGATAAAATCAACCATAAGGAAGAAAAAATATAACCAATTTTAAAAGCATATATATATTGAAAAAAACGATACATTTACACCCGTATCATAACATCAAGCAATCCAAAAGTACACAAAAAACGAGAAAAAGCAAAAAAGAAAATTTTCTTTTAAAAATATGTTGACATTTTAAAAAACGTGTGCTATTATATCAAGGCTAACAAATGCAGAGATACCGAAGTGGTTATAACGGAACGGTCTTGAAAACCGTCGTACGGCAACGTACCGTGGGTTCGAATCCCACTCTCTGCGCCACATGGGATGTTGCAGTCCCCTGCAACATCCTTTTTAATTTAATAACATTAATTTGTTACCAATGCAGAAGTACTCAAGTTGGTGACGAGGCGCCCCTGCTAAGGGCGTAGGTCGGGAAACCGGCGCGAGAGTTCGAGTCTCTCCTTCTGCGCCAAACAAGAAAGATATCCGTAAGGGTATCTTTTTTGTTTTGTTTCAATTAGTCAGCTGAGAGACTCGAACTCCCTCGACGAAGCCGAACACATTTCTCCTTGAACACTACTTTTTTATTTGCTATAATATCTTTATAAATCTCACAGGAGAAGACATTATGAAAAAAATTCATTTATTATGCAACGCCCATCTTGACCCCGTGTGGCTCTGGGCAAAAAACGAGGGCATC
>JAGBTL010000098.1 GCA_017631355.1 Clostridia bacterium | reverse complement strand
TGTGCTAAATTTCCGCAGGGTGAAAGCCGCCTTATAAATGGTCACGAGGGAGTTGTATGGGTTCCCTCGCAGAATCGCTTTGCAATTGTGCTTATCCGTGGTGGCGACAGCTTTGATCCCACACGCTATACCGATGATGAAACGTATTTTGAGTATGGCTGTGACGGTGCAGACGGTCTTTTCTGTGATAAAAACTATTTTAACCCTGATATGCTTCTTCCCTTGCCTGAAAGGTATAACGGACTCACAAAAATGCCCTTAAGCGTTGCAAAAAGGCTTTCCTTTGCAGACCCATACGCCTGTGCGGTTTTTCAGCTTGAGCGTATGGAGGATTTGGGCTCTGCCCACAACTTCCGCGTTGTTATGGCAAAGCACAAGTGCACCGAGGCGGAGGCTCGCAAAATTGCTGAGGATGAAATTTTTAACAAAACTGTAATTTTCGGTCTTGGAATGACAGGCCTTTTCATTGCCGACCAGATAAAGCGTAACCATCCCTCAGCAGAAATTGTGTTTGTTGGCAGAAGTGCAGAGGACAGTAAAAAGGTTGTTTTCTCAAAAGAGATTACAGGCGGCAGCTACATTTGCACAGCAGGTCTTTCGCAGAGTGAAACAGCTGAAAAAATCAAAGAGGCTCTCGGTGGCAGAGCAACACTTTTTGTGGGAACAAGCGGTACCGACATTGAGCACAAAATTGCCTTTGATGAGGGAGTGCTTGGATGTAACGGAATATATAACAGCTTCTCGCTTGGTCCCAAGGTGCAGTATGATACAATGCCCTTTGGTTTTCAGAATCACTTGATTTTTGCATCAATCAACTTCAGACAAGCCCATATGGAAAAGGCTATTGACGTGCTTGTTGACAGCCGATATGACGAGGTTGTTGAGCTTATTGATAAAGCGGAATTTATAGAAAATCCCCTTGACGCCTATGAAAACAAGATTTTCTGTAAGGGCGCTCCCCTTAAAACAGGCGTTATATGGAATAGTGAATTTGTAGCAGAGGATGAATGATTATGAAAGCGATTGTAATACCCACCCCAAATGAAATTGAAATACGCGAGGTGCAAATGCCTCAGGTAAAAGAGGGTGAAGCACTTTTAAAGGTTGAATACGTAGGCATCTGCGGTGCAGACGTTGCATCATTTACAGGCAATCAGCCCTTTACATCATATCCCCGAATCCCCGGTCACGAGTTTTCTGCAAGTATTGTGGAAATTCCCGAAAACGATAAGGGCTTAAAGGCAGGGGATATTGTAACCTGTAACCCCTACTTTAACTGTGGCGAGTGCTACTCTTGTGAGCGTGGCTACGTGAATTGCTGTACAGATAATCAGACAATGGGTGTTCAGCGCGATGGTGCATTCTGCGAGTATATTGCTATGCCTGTTGAAAGAATTTACCCCGGTATGGGCTTATCTGCACAGGAGCTTGCACTTATTGAGCCATTCTCAATTTCACAGCACGCAATTTCACGCGCAGAGATTAAACCAACTGACGACGTGCTTATTATCGGTGCAGGTCCTATCGGTCTTTTTGCTTTGCTTGCAGCACAACAAAAATGCAAAAGGGTAGTTGTTGCCGATATTCTTGATAACAGACTTAGCCTTGCAAAGGAATACGGCGCAGATGCGGTTGTGAATACAAAATCACAGTCACTTGAGGAGTTTACAAAGGAATTTACAAACGGCAACGGCTTTGACGTGTGCATTGAGGCTTGCGGTGCTCCCGAAACCTTCCTCGGCTGTATTGATAACGCTGCTTTTGCCGCAAACATTATCCTTATTGGTAACGGCAAGCGTGAAACAACCTTTAATCATTCAATTCTCCTTAAAAAGGAGCTTAACGTTCACGGCAGCAGAAACGCTATGAAGAGCGATTTTATCAACAACATTTCCCTTGTTGCCGAGGGTAAGGCTGACGTTATGAAAATGGTCAGCGGAATCTATGATATGGATAAGGCCATTGATGCCTTCCGCGCCCTTGCAAATAACGACGGCACTCTTGCAAAATTACTTATTAAAATCGGTGGTTAAAATGAAAGAAACTGTAATTCAATTTGGTGAAGGCAACTTCCTTCGCGGCTTTTTTGATTGGTTCCTTGACGGATTAAATAAGCAAGGTCTTTATGATGGCAAGGCAGTTATTGTACAGTCCCGTGCAGGTGGTAAAACTGCAGGCCTTGTTGAACAGGACTGCAAATATAACCTTTATCTGCGAGGCATTGAAATGGGTGAGGTAAAAAACGAGCACTATATCATTGAAGCAATTTCACGCTGTGTTGACCCTTATAAGGATTTTGATGCATTTTTAAGCCTTGCAGATAATCCCGACTTCCGATTTGTTGTGTCTAACACTACTGAGGCGGGTATTGCCTTTGACGATAACTGCAAATTTGATGATAAGCCCTGTCTTTCATTCCCGGGTAAGGTGACACAGCTCCTTTACAAGCGCTATGAAAACGGACTTGGCGGATTTGTGCTTTTACCCTGCGAGCTTATTGATTCCAATGGTGACGAGCTAAAAAAATGTGTGCTTCAGTACGCTGATTTATGGCAGCTCCCTGAGGGCTTCAAGGATTGGATAATCAACGAAAATAAGTTTGTGAACACTCTTGTTGACCGCATTGTTACAGGCTACCCCGACGACGATGCCGCAACACTTCACCCCGACGATAAATACCTTGATGCAGGTGAGGTTTTCCACCTTTGGGTTATTGAGGGCGATTTTGAAAATGAATTGCCCCTTAAAAAGGGTGGCTATAACGTTGTGTGGACAAGTGACGTAAAGCCTTATAAAAAAATAAAGGTGCGCATTCTTAATGGTGCACACACATCTATGGTTGCGGGGGCTTTGCTTTCGGGTGTGGAAACAGTTGGGGAATGTATGCAAAATGACCTTGTAAGCGGCTTCCTTAACAGAGCAATGTACAAGGAAATTCTCCCCACCATCGGTGAAAATGAGGAGAGCCTCAGCTTTGCAAAGGCGGTTTTTGACCGCTTCAGCAACCCCTACATAAAGCATCAGTTAAGGTCAATTGCCCTTAACTCTGTAAGCAAGTTTGGTGTGCGCGTTTTACCCACTTTACTTGAATATAAAGAAAAATTCGGAGAATATCCCCCTTGTCTTACAATGTCATTGGCATATCTCATTGCCTTTTATAAAAACGACGAGCCGAAGGACGATGAGTCTGTAATCGGCAAAATTAAGAATAACAGTATTGCAGAAATTCTGTCAGACGCTTCATTGTGGCAGAGGGATTTAAGCGGCTTAACTGTCCTTGTTGAGGAATACTATGCAGTAATTGAAAAATCAGGTGCAAAGGGTGCAATGGAATGGATACTTTCAAAATAAATCCCATTGATAACGTCTGCGTTGATTTGCAGAGCGGTCACAAAATCGCCTGTCAGGATATAAACGAGGGCGAGGACGTTATAAAGTACGGTATGCCTATCGGTCAGGCAACCTGCTTTATAAAATCGGGTGATAGCGTACATTCACATAATCTTAAAACAAAGTTAGGTGATTTGCTTAACTACAAATATAGTGGCGGTGTGGAGGATTTGTCCTCCTCCGAGCCGTTTGTGATAAATGCCTATGTGCGTAAGAACGGTGATATTGGCATTCGTAACGATGTTTTCATTATCCCCACAGTCGGTTGTGTCAATAGTACCGCAAAGGCTATTGCTGATAAAACAGGTGCAGTTCACGTTGCACATCCTTACGGCTGCAGTCAGCTTGGTGACGATATGGCAGTTACACAGAAGGTGCTTAAGGGTATTATAAAGCATCCCAATGCAGGCGGTGTGCTTGTTCTCGGCCTCGGTTGTGAAAACAACAATATTGATGAAATGAAAAAAGTCCTCGGGTGTATTGACACAGACAGAATAAAGTTTCTCAATACTCAGGATTGCGGGGATGAAATATCTGAGGGTGTGGAAATTGTCACACAGCTTCAAGGACAGGCGGTAAATGATAAAAGACAGCCTGTGTCTGCTTCAAGGCTGAAAATCGGCCTTAAGTGTGGTGGCTCTGACGGATATTCAGGTATTACCGCAAACCCCGTTGTGGGTGTTGTAACTGATAAGCTTGTTTCCATGGGCGCAACAGCAGTTTTGACAGAAGTACCCGAAATGTTCGGTGCAGAAACAGTTTTGTTTGAACGCTGCGAGAGTGAGACAGTATTCAACAAATGTGTTTCACTTATAAATGACTTCAAGCAATACTTCAAGGACCACGGCGAGCCTGTTTCGGAAAATCCCTCTCCCGGTAACAAGGAGGGCGGTATAACAAC
>JAGBTL010000097.1 GCA_017631355.1 Clostridia bacterium | reverse complement strand
TGTCCGAAGAAATATGTGTAATAGCTCTTTCTTTCGGGCTTGGTTGTCTGCCACAAGGGATTTTGCGGCTTCGCCTGTTTTTTGCTCATAAAAACAACTCCTGATTTTCATTTTGCAACAATAGTGTAGCATAAAAGACCAAGGAATTCAACAAATTACTTCTTCCAAATCTTCGTATATGACGTGCAGAATAAAATACCTCTTTGCGTTAAATATTGCAAATCGGAGCCGACAATGCTATGATAAAATTACATTAAAATCAAGGGAGTGGCAGAAAGCACCATGGAGCTTGCCAAATTAGATACAGAAAAAAGAAATCCCCGCTCAATGCAGATTGATACTCTTTCCACCTTGGATATGGTGGAGCTCATAAATGCTGAGGACCACCTCTGTGCCGAGGCTGTTAAAAAAGAATTGCCCCTGATAGCGCAGAGCATCGATATAATATACGAGCAGCTTCGCAAGGGCGGCAGGTTATTTTACTGCGGAGCAGGTACGTCCGGAAGGCTTGGCGTTCTGGACGCAGCCGAGTGTCCACCAACCTTTGGCGTCAGCAGTGATTTGGTTATCGGTCTCATAGCAGGCGGTGATACTGCACTCAAAAATGCAGTAGAGGGTGCCGAGGATAGCACCTTGGCAGGCGAGGCTGACCTGAAAGCCCATGAATTTTCCACAAAGGACGTTTTGGTTGGCATTGCAGCAAGCGGTCGTACCCCATACGTAATCGGAGCAATGAAATATGCCCACAGTACGGGAGCACCTGTTGTGGCATTGGTCTGCTGTAACAACAGCGAAATGTCTGCCTATGCCGACGTTACTATTGCTCCCCTGCCCGGACCCGAGGTTATCACAGGCTCCTCACGTATGAAAAGCGGCACCTGTCAGAAAATGGTTCTCAATATGATATCCACAGGAGCAATGGTGAAATCAGGCAAGGTTTTCGGCAACCTTATGGTTGACGTAAAGGCAAGCAACGAAAAGCTTGTGAACCGCGCAGCATCAATAGTCTGCACAGCAACAGGCGAAAAAGAGGATGTTGTCAGAGCAGCCCTTGAAAAATGTGATTACCATTGCAAAACAGCCATTGTAATGCTAAATCTGGATATTGATGCAGACTGTGCAAAAAAGCTTCTTGATGCTTCAGAGGGCAGAATTTCTGCAGCTATAAAGAAACACAAGGGTGAGGAATAATGAAATATTATTGCGGATGGGACGGCGGCGGAAGCAAAACCCGAGTTCTCATAACAGATGAGAGCGGTATCGCCATAGCCCAACAGGATTTTGGCCCCATAAACCTGAACGGTGCCCCTGAGGATGCGGTGAGGGAAACAATCAAGGACTGTTTGGAATTTATGGCAGCACTTCCGCAGGGAATTGACGGCTACAATGGTCTTGTTATCGGCGCCTCTGGCATCAGCAACCACGCCGTAAAAGAATTTATCGAAAAAGCTGTACGTGAATATGGTTATCGCAAAAGCCTACACCTTGTTGGTGACCACGAAATTGCTTTGGCAGGTGCCATAAGTGGTGTGGGTGCAATACTTATTGCAGGCACAGGCTCTGTGTGCCTTGCTCGCAATGCAGAGGGTGAAATTTTCCGTTGCGGCGGATACGGTCACCTTATTGACGATGAGGGAAGCGGCTACGCTATCGGCAGAGATATACTTGCTGCCGTAACCCAAGCCTTTGACGGACGCGCCAATGAAACCTGCCTTACCGGGGCGGTGCTCAACCACCTTAATGTCAAAGAGCACAGCCAGCTTATTAGTTGGTTATACTCTCCACAAACCGACAAAAAGCAGATTGCAGCCCTTGCGCCGTTACTGATACACCCATTATCCCAAGGTGACACAGCGGCAATAAGCATTGCCGACAAGGCAGCTACACACCTTGCCGGGTTAGTGATAGCCACCTGCAAAAAAGCAGATATACATTCGGGAGAATTAGCCCTGATGGGTAGCATTCTCACCCACTACGATGCAATACGACAGCAGGTAGCCGAGAAAATACAGTCAGAGCTTCCTGATATAACCATTATCAAGCCCCATAACGAGCCTGCTTATGGTGCAGTTGATATCGGGAAAAGAATTTTCGCATAAACCGACACAAATCCACAAAAAATGTCCATCTGAAAGGGATGGACATTTTTATTATAAATAATAGTGATGCTACTCTCTTTTCTTTGGGAACTGGTCCTAATTTTAATACAAATGCACCCCCTTCCAGGTTTAGGGGGTGCAAAGAATTTCGAATTTATAAAGCCATTCAAGCTAATTAGTATATGTTATTGGGATTATTAAGTTTTTCTGTTATATGACGCACGATTGCTTTGTGAAGCTCGTCATATGCAGGACCTTCGTTTTTCCAAATCAGTTGATTTGCTTTGTTGATGCCATCGTGCATTAGCTCTATTTGCTCATCATTCAAAGGAAGCGACACATTATGAAAATACTCGTCGATAACTTGGGTGAGAAGATCGACATATCTATTTGCACCAATTGTTTTTAATGCTTCTATTGTGTATGAAAGATTGCTTGATGCAAGAACCTCTTGAATGTCATCCATAATGCTATAACTGAAATTCAAACACAGAGCAAGAACTTGCTCATCCGGGGACAACTGATCAATGCTATCATTAAAAACAGCATTCATAAAACGATTGAAATGAAAAGAAGGAAGTTGGTCAGATGTATCATCATTATCAATAAAGAATTCATTATATGAATCAGTACGCCATCCACCTGCTCTTTTTATCAAGATATGATAATCAATTGTGTTGCTATTGATAATTACAGCATTTCTTTCAAAAGAATTATTGTCTTCAAGATAATAAATATCTGCTTCAGGAACATCAACGTTAAGTGTCTTGCCATTTTTAATGGTGCCCACAAATTCGCCGTTGATATAGATGTTGTATGGTAAAAATGCTCCTGCAAATGCAGCTTTTCTGAAAATATTAAATCGAACATGCTTCACCAAGTCGCACCTCCCAAGTAATAGCGTTAGTTTTATTATACCATAATCATAATGAACTTTCAATAATTCAACGATTATGGTTGTAATTTAACGATTACCTGTATTTTAACGATTTCAAATGATATATCGCTGGTGCGATATGATATACGGCGTTGCCGTATGATATACTTGCTATGCAAGCATGATATAATATCCGTTCCTTCATATGCCGTAGGCATATATCATCCACCGAAGGTGGGTATCATATCGAAGATATATCACCCGTTCCGAGAGGAACGGATATCATTGAAAACACCCTCATTGTATCACAATGAGGGTGTTTTCATGGTGGAGACGGTGGGGATTGAGGGGCAAGCCCCTCGCATTTGCTTCGCAAATTCCCCCGATTGTTTGTCCCTCGTGCGCCGCCAAGGCGTACCGCACGAGATGGACGATGGGTTCGACCACAGTTCTATCACAAAAAATGCAAATTTTAATGAAATATAGTGATATTCCGTCTATGACGGAGAGATATATTTTGCTTTTGCAAAATGTGATATTTCTGCCTATGGCAGAAGTGATATTCTATTCGCAAACAACTCGGCTTTAGCCGAATATCACTGCGGAGCAATATCACTTTCGAAGAAAATAAAACTCGCATAAGCGAATAGAACTGAAAAAAGACTTCACAAAAGTGAAGTCTTTTTTCTGGTGGAGACGGTGGGGATCGAACCCATGACCTCTTGACTGCCAGTCAAACGCTCTCCCAGCTGAGCTACGCCCCCGTATTGGATGTGACTATTTTAGTGGTGGCGATTTTGACTGATGTCACAACCGACACACCTGTCACCAAATGCGATATTGAGTATATCACTCTTTTGGTTGTTAGTCAATAATTTTTTTGCGCCTCATCTACTTGAGCATTCCGCACCATAAAACCCTGTTTTTTTAATAAAAAATATAAAAAATAGTTAAAAATTGTTCACAAATTGTTTGCATTGACAAATATTGTATGATATACTGTATTATGTCTAAATACATAAAAACAAGAAAGGATTGTTTTTAATGAAAAAATCAACAAAGTTGCTTGCATTACTTCTTTCACTTGTAATGCTTTCAAGCAGCATCACCTTTGGTGCAAGTGCCGTGCTTGTTGGCGGCGACGTACCATATGTTCCCGTTGACGATGACGT
>JAGBTL010000096.1 GCA_017631355.1 Clostridia bacterium | reverse complement strand
GGAGCTTCAGCTACTTCCTCGGTAGGTTCAACTGCTATCTCAGCTTCAACGTTTACTTCGGTTGCATCGGCAACAGCCTCTGCCTCCTGAACGTCGTTTGCAGGGTCGTAATTTTCATCCATAAGCTGCATAAAGCGTTCGCCTGTGATTTTCTCCTTGGCGATAAGCTCCTCTGCTACAAGCACAAGCTTATCGTTGTGGTCTGTAAGGAGCTTTTCGCACTTATCAAAGCACTCTGTAAGAATACGCTTGATTTCATCATCAATCTGTGTAGCGTATGCTTCAGAATAGTTCTTGGAGTGTGAGTAATCCATACCAAGGAACACCTCGTCGGTATCCTTACCATAGAGAACGGGACCAAGCTTATCGCTCATACCGTACTTTGTAACCATAGCGCGGGCAATTTCAGATGAATGTGAAATATCCTGTGATGCGCCTGTTGAAATATCGTCAAAGGTGATTTTCTCGGCTACCCTACCACCCATTGCTGTGACAATGCGGTCAAGCATTGCGGATTTGAGCATATGTGAGGAATCCTCATCGGGACGGTAAAGCGTGTAGCCGCCTGCCATACCACGTGGAATAATTGAGATTTCATAAACAGGCTCGCAGTTGTCAAGGTAATATGCTGAAACAGCGTGACCTGCCTCGTGGTAAGCGGTAATCTTTTTATCCTTTTCGGTATATTTACGTGATTTCTTTTCAGCACCGACCTCAACCTTAATGGTAGCCTCATCAATCTCCGTCATGGTGATTGCCTTCTTGTTGCGCTTTGCAGCAAGCAGAGCCGCCTCGTTCATAAGGTTTTCAAGGTCTGCACCAACAAAGCCAACGGTAGCGTGTGCAACGCTCTTAAGGTCAACGTCGGGAGCAAGGGGCTTGTTTTTTGCATGTACCTGAAGAATCTCCTGTCTGCCCTTAAGGTCGGGTCTGCCAACAGTAACCTGACGGTCAAATCTACCGGGACGAAGGAGTGCAGGGTCAAGGATATCGGGGCGGTTTGTTGCCGCGATAATGATAATGCCCTCGTTATTACCAAAGCCGTCCATTTCAACAAGGAGCTGGTTAAGGGTCTGCTCACGCTCATCGTGACCGCCGCCCATACCTGCGCCCCTGTGACGACCTACGGCATCAATTTCATCAATAAATATAATTGAAGGTGAGTTCTTCTTTGCCTGGTCAAAAAGGTCACGCACACGTGAAGCACCAACACCGACGTACATTTCAACGAAATCAGAGCCGGAAATTGAGAAGAATGGAACGTCAGCCTCACCTGCTACTGCACGTGCAAGCAAGGTTTTACCTGTACCGGGAGGTCCAACAAGTAGAACACCCTTGGGAATACGTGCACCAAGCTCGGTGAACTTTTTGGGGTCCTTAAGGAACTCAACTATCTCCTGAAGCTCATCCTTTTCCTCATCGGCACCTGCAACCTGCTTGAAGGTTGTTTTGCGCTTTTCATCCTTACCGAACTTAACCTTGGCCTTGCCAAAGTTCATTGCCCTGTTATTTTCAGATGTAATACTACCGTTCATCTTCTTAAAGAACATCACACCAAGGATTACAAGGAGCACAACCATAAGCAAGGTCGGAACAAGCTGAATCCAGATGTCGTATGATGCGCCTGAAACATAGTTGTATTTAATTGCCTTTGCAGGGTTTGCACGGTTATATTCAATAACGCCATCGTGAACGTCATCAACAAAAAGGCTAACGTTAGGAACGGTATATTTAACAGACTTGCCGTCAGCAAGCTCCATCTTCAACGCGCCTGTGCCTATATTAAGCTCATAGGCTGTAACCTGTGCTTTGTCAAAATACTCAACAACCTGATAGTATTCAAGCTTTGAATTTTTTGCAGGCTCCTTTGATGCAAAGAACAAAAATCCTGCCATAAGAAGCGGTATAACTAAATAAGGCAATATTGCCTTTAATTTTTCGCTGCTTTTAATAACAGCTCACCTCATTTCGGGAAAATTATAATCAATCCTCATATACAGAGCGCTTAAGTGCACCGATATAAGGTAAATTTCTGTAATACTCATCGTAATCAAGACCATAACCAACAATAAACTCGTTAGGCACCTTTGAACCGATATAATCGGCATAAACGTCAACCTCACGACGGTCAGGCTTGTCAAAAAGTGTGCAAATTCTTATACTTGCGGGGTTTCTTGCCAAAAGAATCTCTCGGAGGTAGTTAAGTGTTTTACCACTATCAAGAATATCCTCAACAATAAGCAAATCCTTACCCTCAATTGATTGGTCAAGGTCCTTTATAATTTTAACAACACCGGTTGTCTTTGCACCGGAGCCGTAGCTTGAAACAGCCATAAAATCAATATTGCAAGGAATTGAAATTGCTCGCATAAGGTCTGCCATAAAAATAACGGAGCCCTTGAGAATACTTACAAGGAGCAAATCCTTATCCTTATAATCCTCGGAAATGCGCTTGCCTAAATCCTTAACAATAGCAGAAAGCTCATCCTCATTGATGATAACCTTTTCAATATCATTAATCATTAGTTTCTCCCCCAAAAGAAATTATATTACTTGAATAATCCGTTATTCTGCAACGACTGTCGGTTCCGATGGAGTATATCCACACAACACCCATATCATCACACAAAACAGGAATTTTATCCCGCTCCTCAACAGGAATTGCAAGCTCGTTAAAGAGCTTTTTTAACGACTTTGTAACCTTGCGGTCAGCAAATGTGAATTTATCACCCTCTGAACGGGCTCTTAACCACAAATTACCAACAATTTTATCACAGTCAATGAGATTATCCAATAAGTTTTTATTAACATTTTTTGAACATTTTCATATCCCTTAACACAAATTGTGTAGCCATTAAAGGATATTTCTCCAAAGGCATCAGGTTCAACCAAAAGCTTGTCATCACCTGCAGATGAATTGTTAATAAAAAACCTGAATCTGTTTTTTATGCACTCAGCAAAGATGCTTCCGTAAATCTGTAGTCTACCCTTTTCACAAAGTAAATCGGCAACTGCATTAACCTTCTGCCTGTCAATGGCAGACGTGCTCACGTCAGAAAACAGCTTAACAATACATTCGCTACGAAGTGACCTGTGCGCCTGTAAAAGAACCTCAGCGTCATAAAAGCCGTTACCAATATCAGCCTTGGATATCAAATCACCTGCAGCTTTACTTATATAGTCATAAACGTCAGCTGCGGATTCTGTGAAGGCTGTAATGTTTCTGATAGCACCTGAGTTAACCTCTGCAAGCACAGGCAAGGCGTTGTGCCTGATTTTGTTTCGGGTGTAGTCATCGCACAAATTAGTGCTGTCCGTAACGTAATTAAGGTCATTTTCGTTGCAATAGCCCTCAATTTCATTGCGACTGCAAAAAACAAGCGGACGGATGATATTATCCCTCACTCGTGGAATGCCGCAAGCGCCCTTGAGTCCTGCGCCCCTTGCAACGTTAAACAAAAGTGTTTCTGCATTATCATTTGCATTGTGCGCCGTTGCAATTCTGTATGTACTATCCTTGCAAAGACTGCCGAAAAATTCGTATCTGATATTTCTGCCGCACTCTTCAACGGCTATACCCTGTTCAGCAGCAAGCGAAACACAATCAGCTTCAAAATAATTAAAATCAACGCCAAGCTCGTTACAGATGCTACGGCAGAATTCTGCGTCGCGCATAGCCTCATCACCACGAATGCCGTGGTTAACGTGAGCGGCAGATAAGGAAAATCCATACGCATCCTTAACGCTATTCAGAAAATGCAGCAAACAAACTGAATCAGCGCCACCAGATAACCCAACAATGATATGAGAAGCACCATTTGTCATTGAATAGTCAGTCAAAGCTGAAATAACCTTATTTTTAACAACAAGAGTGTTAGTTTTCATCTCTGTACTCCAAGGTAGAGAAAAGTGTGTACTGCGCATCCCAATGAAGGGTGATGCGCTCGGTCTGACCGTGACGATTCTTTGCAACGTCAACGTCAGCCTTCGTCATATCAATTTCATCTGCATTCTGTGAGCTGTTTTTATAGTAACCCTCACGATAAAGCATCATAACAATGTCAGCGTCCTGCTCAATTGAGCCTGAGTCTCGAAGGTCAGTAAGCATAGGTCTGTTTGAGGATTTACCATTCTTTTCGGGACCACGGGAAAGCTGACAGCAGCAAACAACGGGAATCTTCATATCCTTTGCAAGCATTTTAAGGCTTCGTGTGATTTCGGTAATCTCCTGCACGCGGCTGTCTGACTTTTTAGCAGACTCCATAAGACCGAGGTAGTCAATAACAATGCACTCAACGTCACGTGCCCGCTTGATTTTGGACTTGATTTCAGGAACTGTAATTGATGCAGTATCATCAAAGTAAAGGTTGCACTTTGTAAGCCTGTCGGTTGCCTGTGCAAGTCGAACCCATTCATCGGGTGAAATGTCACCTGAACGGAGCTTGTTTGATTCAACACGTGCCTCGGTTGAAAGCACACGTGAAGCAAGCTGCTCGTTTGACATTTCCAATGAGAAGAAAACAACCTTCTTGCCTGTCATTGCAACGTTACGTGCAATGTTGAGAGCAAAGCTTGTTTTACCCATAGCAGGACGAGCACCAATGATAATAAGGTCAGAGCGGTGCAAGCCTGACGTAATTTCATCAATCTTGGAAAAGCCCATGGGAATACCCTTGAACTCCTCGGCATTTTCAGAGGTAATATTAACAAGTGTGGGATAAACCTCGGATGAAATAACGTCACTAAGGCGCTGCAACGAGCCTGTTGATTTTCCCTTTCTGATGTCATATATCTTCTGCTCAGCCGAATCAAGGATTTTGTCTGCCTCGGAGCTGCCGTCAGTTGCCGCCTCAATAGTTTCCCTTGAAATTGTAATGAGTGAACGAAGGAAATATTTTTCCTTAACAATCTTACAATAGTTTTCAACGTTTGCGGCAGACGGAACAATCTGTGCAAGCTGGAAAAGGTAGTTTTTGCCTGTTTCCATATCAAAGGACTCATCAGAATTGAGCTTGTCAAGGACAGTAAGAGCATCAATTCGTGAGCCAAGGGTATCAAGCACAACAATTGCTTCCATAATCGCCTTGTGGCGAGGAATATAAAAATAATCGGGCTTGATGTGTGATAAAACAATGCTTACACACTCAGGGTTAATGAGAATAGAACCGAGAACAGCCTGTTCAGTCTCAAGACTATATGGCAAATTATCAATATTATCAAACGCCGATAAAATATTTTTGTCAGCCATATCAAATTTCCTTTCTCAATAAATTCTCAATTACTCCTCAACAACCTGCACCTTGAAATCAGCAGTAACCTGAGGATGAAGTCTAACCTGTGTGTTATATGTGCCGAATGACTTAATGTCATCAACAGTAACCTTGCGCTTGTCAACCTTAATGCCGAATTCAGAAGCAATCCTTGCTGCAATTTCCTTTGCAGTAATTGAGCCGAAGAGCTTACCGTTAGCGCCGCCCTTTGCCTTGAGAACAACAGTTTTACCTGTGATTTTCTCGGCAAAGCTCTTTGCAGCCTTAAGCTCCTCATCTGCCTTGAATTTTTCAGATGACTCCTTGTTTTTAAGCTCGGACATAAGCTGTGCGTTCATTTCTGCAGCAAGTCCGCGAGGGAACAAGAAGTTACGTGCATAGCCTTCAGAAACTGAAACCTTCTCGCCCTTTTTACCTAAACCCTTTACGTCACTTTTTAACAAAACTTCCATTTATGTGTACCTCCGTTGGAAAGATTATTTATTTTTTAAATACTCATTAATGGCAGAAACAACCTTTTCACGCGCATTTTCAATGCTTGAAGCCTTGATTTGCGCAGCAGCCATAGTGCTGTGACCGCCACCACCGAGATATTCCATTACTACCTGAACGTTTTCATCACCCAGAGAGCGTGCTGAAACCTGATATTTGCCAACACCAAGCTTTGATATGACAAATGAAGCTCTGACGCCATCAATATTCAACATATCATCTGCCGCATTGGCTGTAATGACCCTGATATTTTTTGAATCACTGCTTGTACTGCCGACCATAAAGCCTGAGTGCATTT
>JAGBTL010000015.1 GCA_017631355.1 Clostridia bacterium | reverse complement strand
GTGGTGGTGGGTAGTTCCACTAAAAGTCAGCCTTCTGTTGGGTAGAGGTGTAGTTTTATAATGTTTGGAAGCGAAGCTTCCCCTTAATTTCGGATTTATAGTTTACAATTTGCGATTAAAAAGAGCACCTCTCGTGAGGTGCTCTTTTTTACATTTCTTTAACTACCTTTTCAACTGCAGCAACAAGGATTTCAAGACCCTTGCGGAGTGTAGCCTCATCTGCAACTAACGGAGGCATAAGCTTAACAACGTCGTTGTTTCTGCCTGCGCGCTCAACAATAAGGCCATTGTTGAAGCACTCTCTTACGATTGCTCTTGATACAGCGTCGGGCTTAACCTTGTTACAGTCAATACCCCACATAAAGCCGATACCGCGCACGTCAAAGCCGTTGTGGAGGGCAGCAACCTTATCAAGATATTCCTTGATGATTGCACTCTGAGCCTTAACCTTGTCCTCAATTTTGTTGTTGAGCATAAGCTCAAGGCCTGCCTTTGCGGCTACCATTGAAAGCTGACTTCCGCGGAAGGTGCCGTTGTGCTCACCGGGAGCCCAAACGTCAAGCTCAGGCTTGAAGAGTACAAGTGCAAAGGGCATACCGTAGCCACCGATTGACTTGGAAAGTGTAACAATATCGGGTGTAATACCTGCACGCTCAAATGAGAAGTACCAGCCTGTACGTGCAGAGCCAACCTGAATATCGTCGCATACAAGGAGAATATCGTTGCGTGTGCAGAAATCACGAAGACCCTTGAGGAATTCCTCGCTGAATACGTGGATACCGCCGTCTGCCTGAACAGGCTCAATGAATACTGCAGCAGGCTTTGACACACCTGAGTGGTCATCGTCAATAAGAGTCTGCATATACTCTAAAACGTCAAAATCAGGGAACATATAGGGGGTGGGAATGTGTGTTACGTCTGTAAGCACAACGCCTGCACCCTGACGGGAATCACGGTCAGTTGTCATTGAGAGTGAGCCCAAGGTCATGCCGTGGAATGCACCCATAAATGCGAAAATGTTGTTCCTCTTTTTAACCTTACGTGCAAGCTTTAAGGCAGCCTCAACTGCGTTTGTGCCTGTGGGTCCGGGGAACTGAATCTTGTAATCAAAGCCGCGGGGCTCAAGAATTTCAGATTCAAAGAATTCTATGAAATCTCTCTTTGCGGCGGTGAACATATCAAGTGAGTGAATTATACCGTCGCTCTCAAGATAGCTGATAATCTGTTTTTTGATGTAGTCGTTGTTGTGACCATAGTTGAGTGCACCTGCACCGCAAAAGAAGTCAATGTACTCCTTGCCGTCCTCGGCGTAGATGATTGAGTCCTTTGCCTTGGTGAAAACTGCCGGGAAATTACGGCAATATGAGCGCACCTCGGATTCGTACTTTTCAAAAGCTGTTGTGTTCATTGTCATTGTCCTTTCCGACGGAAGCAGCGTCTTACCGGTTTGCAAAACCTTCTCTGTCGTCTTAAAAAATTTCTTTTTTTGCGTGATAAACAATAAGACAATAAAGATGGAAGAAGCAGCGTCTTGCCGGCTTGCAAGACCTTCTCAACCTTTATAAAATCTTTTTTCTTCAGAAAATTTGCCCGAAGATAAATGTATTATATCACTTTTTTCTGAATATTCCAATATAAAATATAAAATTTTTCATTTATGTTAAAAATATTCAATATTTGGTTGAAGTTTGACGGGGATTTTGTTACAATATAAAATGTATAAATTTGGGTTTATATTTATATTAACTCTTATAAAAGGAGATAAGGCAATGACTCAACCAATTAAACTTTATCCCCGATTGACCAAGGTTGTAAGCCATTTCAAGAAGTATGATATTGAGGTTCCCAAGGCACTTCTTGAGGTTAAGGCAAAGAAACCTGACCTTTCGGATTTTCCATATCCTCTGCCCCAGCGCAAGAAGGATTACACCTGCTATTGTGAGGGTCCTGAGGGCGTAATGTGGTACGGCTCTGACGGTGGCGTAACACGCTATGACCCCAATGCAGACTGCCTTGATGACAAGGTTATGTATATGAGTGCTCACCGCGATTTGCTTGATAATCACGTGTCGGCACTTGTTACTGACGGAGGTGACGGCGTGTGGGTGCTTACCGATAACGGCGCAACTCACATTGCTATGGTTAAAATGTCAATGGAGGAAAAGGCATACAGACTTCTTGATGAAACTCTTACCTACGTTCAGCGTCACGGTATGGTCAGCCAGAAGCGTCTTTCCGAGGCAGGCAACCTTAAATCAATTCTTCCCTACGGTCACAGCGACAATGACGGCAGCTTCTCATCCTGCTTTGCAATGGGTGAAATCTTCCGTTATGCAACACTCAAGCGTGAAAAGGGCGATTTTGACGAGGAAACAATGGAGGCTCGTCGCGTTGCATTCCGTGCAAGTGAGGCAAACCTTCTTCTGATGTACATTGCAGGCAGAGGAAACGGCTTCGTTGCAAGAACGTATCTTACAAGCAGCGAGCCTGTTCCGGATGACGGCCTTTTCTACAAGAAAAACGGTGCAACCGCAGTTTGCCTTAACACAACCGATGCCCGCAACCGCGGTGTGGTTGGCCTTGAGGTAAAGGCAGATGCGCCCATTCCTGAAAGGTTAAGAAAATTCTATACTGAAGAGGGCTTTGAGGATACTGATATCACCTATAAGGGCGATACAAGTAGTGACGAAATCACTCACCATTATCTCCACCTTCTTGTTGCTCACGAGTTTTTGGGCAGAGAGGATCCCGAGTACGACGAGCTCCTCAAAACTGCTGCAAGAAACACAACAAAGCACATTATTGATAACAACTTTGCTCTCCGCGAGGCAGACGGCAAATATACAACCTGGGCAAAGTGGAATAAGGAATATTTTGAAACTGCTATGGGCTGGGCAGATGCCTGCCTTAACGCAGGTCAGATGCTTATGTACCTGAGAGTGTGCATGCACATCACAGGCGAAAGCGGAATCTGGCAGGAAACATACGACAAGCTTATTGAGCTTGGCTATGACAAGCTTACAGTTGAGCACCGCAATCGCTTCCATCATATGAGTATTGTTGGCGGTGTTGAGGACAGAGAGGAAATGATGTACGGCGATCATATGCTCGCATGCTGTGCTCTCTTTGGCCTTGTTACACTTGAGCCCGATGCAGAGCGCAAGGAGCTTTTCCGCGAGGCATTCAGAACATGGCGCTACACACTCGCTCCTGAATACAACTGCGGCTACGACTTCCTTTATTTCCTTAGTGACCCTGACAATGCAAGACCCGATGCTGACAGAATCAGAACGTGGTTCTATCGCTTCAGCGTATCAAGACTTGCATCAGGTGTTTCAATCAACAGCCGTCGCGACATTCCCAAGAAGGAGCTTATGGGCGGTTACAAGGAAACGTCAGCGCTTCTTCCCAACGATGAGCGCTTTATTGCAAAATATGACAGAAACCCCCTTGAATTCAAATCAGAGGACTCAGGCGGTGTTACCTGTGTAGAAAGCTGCTATCCATACACCTTTGCATATTGGTTGGGCAGATATTTCAAGCTTATTGAGGAGGGCAATGAATAATGGATAAAACAATCAAGCTTATCGGCAACGCCCACCTTGACCCAATCTGGCTCTGGCGTTGGCAGGAGGGCTGCGGTGAGGTTCTTCAGACGTTCCGTAGTGCTCTTGACAGATTAAAGGAATACAACTGCTTTGTTTTCACGTGCTCATCTGCAGCATATTACAAGTGGGTTGAGGATATTGATCCTCAGATGTTTGAAGAAATCAGAGTGATGATTAAAAAGGGCAGATGGGTGCCCGTAAACGGCTGGTGGGTACAGCCCGACTGCAATATGCCCTCAGGGGAAAGCTTTGCACGTCAGGCACTTTACAGTCAGCTTTATTACTATGAAAAGTTCGGCATCACCTGTAAAACAGGCTACAACGTTGACTCCTTCGGTCACAATGCCATGATGCCTCAGCTTCTTAACAAGGGCGGCATGACAAACTACGTTTTCCAGCGCCCCGATATTTCAGAAAATTCCGAAATCCCCGAAAATCTTTTCTGGTGGGATTCACCCGATGGCTCACGTGTTCTTACATACAGAACACCCACAGGCTACGTTGCACACGGCAAGGAGGATATTGACTATAAGCTTGAAATCCTCAACCAGCGTGCAGAGGAAACCGGTCACGGTATGATGATGTTCTATGGTGTAGGTAATCATGGTGGCGGACCCACAAGGGGCGACATTGAGTACCTTAAGGCGAACCTTGAGCGTGACGGCTTCAACGACCTTGAGTTTTCATCACCCGACGGCTACTTTGAGGACGTGCTCAACGAGCTTATTGATTTGCCCACTTGGGATGACGAGCTTCAGCACCACGCAAGCGGCTGCTACAGCGCAACGTCACTTGTTAAGGCTCTTAACCGCAAGGCTGAAAATGCTCTTGCTGCTGCTGAAAAGTGGGATACAATTTCATCAATCGTTGCAGAATCAAAGTCAGGCACCAAGGAGTTTGAAAGTGCTTGGCAGAAGGTTTGCTTCAATCAGTTCCATGATATTATGTGTGGCTGCTCCATTATGGAGGCTTATGAGGACGTTAAGGAGTCCGAGGGCTATGCACTTAATATTGCTTCTGAAAAATATAACAATGCGGTTCTCCGTATTGCACGTAAAATTGATACCTGGATTGAGGGTGTGAGTGACCCTGTGTTTGAGGAGCGTCACCACACAGGCTCAGACAACGGCTTCCCAAGACCCGTTGTTGTGTTCAACCCCCATTCCTACGATGTAGAGCTTCCCGTGAGAGTTCACCATCCCTCCAAGGCTGATACAGATAGCGAGGGCAATCAGGTTCTTTTCCAGAACGTGCGCTCATCACGCTCAAACGACAGTCACCTTGACACCTTGTTTGTTGCAAAGGTTCCCTCAATGGGCTATGCAACCTTCTGGCTTGAGGTTGACCGCGAGGCTTATGCAGAAAAGGAGATTGGCGCAGAGCAGAATTTCCTTATGGAAAATGAGTTTATGTCAGTTGAGTTTGACGGACAGACAGGCTACATCAAGAGCCTTGTTGATAAGGCAACCGGTGTAAACCTTGCTGATGATAACTTCCTTGCAATTCCCACAGTTATTGATGACCACAAAACTGACACTTGGGCACACAAGGTGTTCAAGTTCAATGAAATCAAGGGTCTTATGGAGCTTGTTGAGATTCAGCGTGTTGAGTCAGGTGCTCTCCGCTCTGTAATCCGCACAAAGCACAAATTCAATGATTCCTATCTTACACAGGATTTCATCCTTGCCAAGGGACAGAAAACCCTTAAGGTTGAGTGTAAGGCTATGTGGCAGGAACGCTTCACAATGCTTAAATTTGCATTCCCCACAGGCGGTAAGGATGCTATCAGCACTTATGAAATTCCCTGTGGATTTATTAAACGCCCCTGCAATGGTGAGGAGGAGCCTGCACTTAACTGGGCAGACCTTACTGTAACTAAGGACGGCAAGCGCGTTGGCCTTTCAGTAATGAGCGATTCAAAGTACAGCTATGACTGTCCCGGTGCAGAGTTAAGGCTCACAGCACTCCGCAACGTTATTTTTGCTGACCATTATTCAGACAGACCTGCAGCAGACTTCAACTTTACCGACGAGGGTCTTAACCGCTTCTCATACGGTGTTTATCTCCACGGTGGCGAGGCAGAGTGCAGCGACGTTGTTAAGGAAGCACACCTCTTCAACAATAACGTTGTGGCAGTTCCCGAAAGCTACCATAAGGGTGAGCTTCCTCAGAAGGACAGCTTCTTCTATACAAACCTTGATAACGTGGTTGTTACCGCTCTCAAGCGTTGTGAGGATGGCAGCGGCGACCTTATAATCCGTCTTTATGAAACAAAGGGTATTGAGGATTCAAAGGGCTACGTAATGTCAAAGCTCTTTGACAACGGCTTCTGGTACGATATCAAGAAGCACGAAATCAAAACCTTCCGTATTGACAGAGATACAAACGTCCGCGAGGTTAACTTCCTTGAAGGAATTATTGAAAACTAAATAAAAAAATCCGCCCGAAAGGGCGGATTGAAATCAGTATTTTATTGATTGCAGCTTCTTAAGAATAAGGACTGCAGCAATCAATTTAATAATATCGGGTATGATAAACGGTGCAATGCAAACAATTATTGCAGAGGAAAGTGCTTTGGCACTTATTTCACCAAGGTACACGGCGGCATACCACAGTGTGCCGGTGGCGTAGCAGGTGAGCAGCCCCAAGGACAAGCCCGATATGGTTGCTTTCAGGGTGTTATGAAAAAGCTTTGTAACAACCCAGTAAACGAGAGCGCATAATATAAAGCCTATAATGTATCCACCCGTGGCACCGAGAAGGTGAGCGGGACCTGCCGAAAGGCCTGAAAAAACAGGCACACCCACAAGGCCGAGGATTGTGTACAGCAGAACGGTTATGGTGCCGTTCCTGCCGCCTGCAACAGCAAGCGCACAAAAGATTCCCAAGGTCTGCAGGGTGAAGGGAACAGGTGCGGGTATGGTTATAAGCGAGCAAACTGCAACAATTGCAGTAAACAGCGATATTAAAACGGCATCCTTCAGGCGTGTATTGCCGCGTATTGATTTGTGCTTTTTATCGCTCATAGCTTTTCACCTCGCCGTAAGATAGTAACACAAGGCAATTGTGTTGTCAAACGATGGGGGTAAAAAAATAAGAAAGAAGGAAAATTATGGCAATCTTATCAGAATTAGGCTCAAAGATTCTCAGTATCTTTGAAGCAATTGCGGGTATGGATATTCAGACCGAGGTTATCCCCATGCTTATTATGTGGGCTATCGGTGGCACACTTATCTACCTTGCTATTGCAAAGGATATGGAGCCCACACTTTTGCTCCCCATGGGCTTCGGTACAATTCTTGTAAACCTTCCCCTCGCACTTACAGAGGGTGTTATTTCAGAGCACGGCGCCATTGAGGTGCTTTACAATGCCGGTGTTGCAAACGAGCTTTTCCCATTGCTCCTGTTTATCGGTATCGGTGCAATGATTGACTTCGGTCCGCTCCTTTCAAACCCCAAGCTTATGATTTTTGGTGCAGCTGCACAGTTTGGTATTTTCTTCACTCTCAGCATTGCATCACTTTTCTTCCCCATCAACGAGGCAGCTTCAATTGCTATTATCGGTGCGGCAGACGGCCCCACATCAATCTTCGTTGCTTCAGAGCTTGGCTCAAACTACATTGGTGCTATTATTGTTGCCGCATATTCATATATGGCACTTGTACCCATTGTTCAGCCCCCTGTTATCAAGCTCCTTACAACCAAAAAAGAGCGTAAGATTCGCATGAAGTATGAGGGCAAGGCGGTTTCCAAGAGAACAAGAATCCTTTTCCCCATCGTTGTTTCAATTATTGCAGGTGTTGTTTCACCCCAGTCAGCAGTTCTTATCGGCTTCCTTATGTTCGGTAACCTTGTAAGAGAGTGCGGTGTTCTTGATTCACTTTCAGAAACAGCACAGAAGGTTCTTGCAAACCTTATCACAATTCTCCTTGGTATTACAGTTGCTCGTAATATGAATGCAGAGGATTTCCTTACTTGGGAAACAGCTCTCATTCTTGGTCTTGGCCTTGTTGCTTTCATTTTCGATACAGCAGGCGGCGTTCTTTTTGCAAAGTTCCTCAACATCTTCCTTCCCGAGGGCAAAAAGTTCAACCCCATGATTGGTGCTGCAGGTATTTCAGCATTCCCCATGTCATCACGTGTTGTTCACAAGCTTGGTCTTGAGGAGGATAACCAGAACTTCCTTCTTATGCACGCAACAGGTGTTAACGTTTCAGGTCAGGTTGCATCGGTTATTGCCGGTGGTATGATTCTCAGCTTCTTCGGACAGGGCTAATAGGAGGTATATAATATGTTTAATCTTCTTACAAATACAGTTGATACTACTGCAGCTGCAGAGGTTGTGGCTGAGGCTGCCGGTACAGTTCAGGGTCTTCAGTTCCACACATCTGACATCGGCGAGGCTCTTCTTTGCTCAGCAGCAGGTATGGTAGGTATCTTTGTTGTTGTTGGTATCATTATTCTTTCTGTTTCACTTCTTAACAAAGCAGGCGCAGACAAGAAATAATAGATATAAATTTGTTATAAAAAAGGGAGTGTCTGCAGACGCTCCCTTTTTATTTGACAAAACACCTTGTAAAATGGTATAGTATATCCATATTTGAGAAAGGCTATGTGAGTTTTTCACGGACGGAAAAAATGGATTTCAAAACTTTTATAAATGGTGCTCTCGGCAGACCTGAAAAGGGCGACACCGTTAAAACCTTCGGCCTCAGAAACAGAGTTTCAGGCTATATCCTTACAAAGGCGCAGCAAAATGTTCCCACTTGTGGGTATAATTATGAGGCGGATCTTACAAAATTCTGGGAGGAATTCCAGAGCTTCAAAAAAGAATGTGGTTACCACATTTCATTCAACACCATTATGATGAAGGTGCTTGTTGAGGGTCTTAAGGTTGCTCCCAAGCTCAATGCACACATCAAGTATAATTCCATATCATCCTGTGGCACAATTGTGCTCAAAAAGCATATCAATGTGGCTATGCCCGTTGTTCTTGAAAATGGTGAAACCTTCCCTCTCAAGGTAAACGAGGCGGAAAGCAAGACCCTCGAAGAGCTTTCAAAGCAGATTGATGACCTTTTTGAACGCCTTAAAAAGACGGATATTGATAAGGTTATGTTTGATGTTATTGCACAACGTACAGTGGGACTTCTTATGAGCGGTGCAATTATACCCACTATCGCACAGACAGTTACGGGCTACGTTGGTAAGCATAAGGTTGCAAAGCCTAAGGACCATTTCCACAGAAATCCTCGTGACGGCTCAATTCTACTTATGGAGGAGCTTAACGAAGGCTCTGTTTGCCTTACAAACTGGGGTCCCCTTTATGAGGGCCTTAACGGTAACGTAACCTATACACCTCTCCTTTTCCCACAG
>JAGBTL010000095.1 GCA_017631355.1 Clostridia bacterium | reverse complement strand
TTTGCCTTGCCGAATTTCTGGTGAGGTCTTTTTAATATGACAGTACATATAAAATATGCTATGCCACCAACTATATTTACGGGTAAGCCCCACGTCCATTGGATAACGTAAAATAAAATATCCTGTATTGTGTGCAGGGCTGTTTTTTCTCTTTTCGGTGGATGCTTTACAGTTATGTCAACGTTTTTGATGTCTTCCATATTATTCTGCCTCCGTAGCCTTTACTTTCTTTAGTATAACGTATTCTCCGTTTTCGTCCTTCTGGAGCACGTTACCTTGTGTTTCGTCGTTGTCCTTGCCAAGCCAGGTGTTATGAAGCTTGTAGCCGGTAAGCAGCTCGCAACGCTCTTTCTCATAGTCGGTAAGCGTAACGCTGCCATATTCGCGCTTGGTGGCAATGGCAGCGCGAATCATTGTGTGGTCGTCCTTTGTCATCTTAAAGCGCTTGAGCATTAACCAAGCGATAATTGCACTTATCATAGGCAGTATGGCTACGCACACCTTAAGACCAGTCAGCGCAAGGTCTGTTTGCTGAATATATTCACCCTTGACGTTGCTTGTTACAAGTCCGAAGGCATCTAACGTAGAGCCGACTGTAAAGGTCATAATGCCCTGAACAATCTGCTTTACCATTGTGTTGAAGGTGCTCATTACACCCTCGCGGCGACGACCTGTAATAAGCTCGTCAACGTCTGTAAGGTCAGGTAAAACGTTGTTGCCTGTAAAGCCGATACCGCTCATACCGAAGGGATAAAGCACTGCACCGCCCAATATAAGGAGCACAAGGGGAAGGGTGCCTGCACTGCCTGCTGCCGTGCCCGGCTTTACAAGAAGGAGCATTCCAAGACCGATAATCATCATGGGTGTTACCACGGCTCCGCACTTGCTTTTGCCCATTTTCATTGTAAGGGCATAGTTAAGTGGAAATGCGAGGGATTCAAAAACACCTGCAAAGGTATTGTACAGCGGATAGTATGAATAAAGATTTGCAAGGTACGTTATGAAATATATAATTGTGGTTGAATAGAAGCTTCGTGCCATCTGCCAGAAGAATGACATTGTGAAGTAGTCTCTGAAGGATTTGCTTCTGAAAACCTGAATATATTCGTTTATTGCAAATTTTATATCAAGCTTTGGGAAAACCTCGTTGAGGGAGCTTGGCTCCTTTACGGATTTGAAGGTTGCGAAAATTGCACAGGCATATACTATGGAAAGCACAATGCCGGTGACAAAGAATGGTGCTGCCGATTCCTTTGAAAGCTCACCTGAGGAATTGAAAACGCTGAGGAATATAAGCAGTATGATATATGAGGGAACCATACCCACAGAGTTGAAGATATAGCTTACAGAGGTGTACTGTGTGCGCTTGTTGTATTCGGGCGCCAGGGTGGGCAGCATTGACACGTGGGGAACGTCAACCATTGTGTATGCAGTTTTATAAAGTATGTAGGCAAAGCCGTAATAAACTATGCAAAGGGTGGGGTTAGCCTTGCCGTCAAGACCGTAGGAGTTCCACAGCATTGAATATGACAGCACAACAAGGGGAATGCTCCACAGAAGGTACCTGCGGTGTCTGCCGTATTTTGAACGGGTGCGGTCAGTAATGATACCCATAATGGGGTCGTTTATGCCGTCCCATATTGTGGCAAGCATAATAATAAAGGTAGCGTGCTTAAGCTCCATACCCACAACGTTTGTGAGATATACGGTAAAATACATACTGATAATGTATCCGCCGCCACCCATAAAGATGTTTGCGAAGCAATATTGTATCATAGGCCAAACGGTGTCAAGGAATTTGCCCTCAACGCCTATTGCCTTTTTAAATCGTTCACCCAAATAAATCACTCACTAAATTAAAATATATAAAAATGATACCATTATATATAATGTTTGTCAAACAATAAAAAGGCATTCGCAAGTGCGAATGCCTTTTATAATTTTATAAATTAGTTCATCCAGATATTAAAGATTTTAACAAGGTAACGAAGCATTGTGTAAAGAAAATCTGCAACGTTGAGAGCACCGTCAATAAAGTTGTCGCCCATATTTGCCATCTGGTCGTTTACACCGTAGCCTGTGATTGTGCCCTTGTTATCATCAACGCCGTCATCATTAGCAAATGACTGAAGAAGGGGAGAAGCAAGTGCCACAATGAAATATTCAGCAGCAGTTACACCCTCTGTTTCGTCAGTAACCATGCCAAGGATAGCATCCATATTCTCTGTGCCGTTAGCAGCAATAAGTGCACCTGCAGCCTGGAAAATGAACTGGTTGTCAAGGAAAGCAAACTCCTCCTTGATTACAAGTGATGCTGTGAGAAGAAGTATCTTAACGTCGCGCTCATAAAGGGGATAGTGCTCACTACCTGCATAGTGTGCAGAAACAAGCTCTGTTGCAACGTCCCAGCCATCCTTGTAGTCGCTGTCGGGGATTTCAATGTTGTACTTTCTTGCGAGCTCCTGTGCGCTGCCCTCACCGTAAAGGGGCATATTGAGAACGTCGTTAAGTGCATCTACCGCACCGCGTACAAGGTCGTAGTAAATGTCGGAGGGCTTAATACCAAGCTGCTCGTCATTGAAGCCACGCTCAAGTCTGTATTCAACACCGTTCTTGAGGTATTCCTTTGCGAAGGCGTTAAGACCCTGATTCATAGCATCAATCTGCTCCTGTGAATAGCCGTCAACAGCAGCGGTGAGTGCGTCTGTGTCAATTTTATCAACAGTTTTGATTTTATATGAAATTTCATCATCGTTCATTTCAATAAAACGATACTGTAAGGGGTACATTGTAAGTGAGGTTGTGGCAAAGTCAGAAATCTGGTTGCCTGCAGGTGACGTGTGAGTTGTAGCATCACTGCAATGCTCGTGACCTGAGAAAACAAGTCTGATACCTGCATTTGCCCATTTGTTTGCAGTTGCTGTATGATTTCTGATGATGAAATCGTGGCTGAGAACTCTCTGCATGGGCATGTGGTCAAGAAGGTTGTGGTGCATCATAAGGATGGGGTATCTGCCCTCATCATAAGCCTTCTGTGCCTGCTCAATAACCCAGTTAACCTTGTGGTCGGTCATACCATCCTCGGTAGATTTGTCAGGGTCGTTACTGTCAAGGGCAATAAGGCGATATTTGTCACCAAGGTCTGCTGTATATGAAAGGCCGTCCTCTTCAATTGCCTGATCATAGCCGAACTCTGCATAAAGCTCACGGAACTTGGCAGCGTCAGTTTCGCAGTATTCGCCAAGGATACCATAGTCGTGGTTACCGGGAACAACGTAAATCTGCTTGCCTGAGGCTTCCTCAAAGTCCTTGAACATTGCCACAACTGCCTCGTGCTCTGCAACTGTGCTCTTGCCGTTGTCAGCAAGGTCGCCTGAAACGAGAAGGAAATCCATGTTTTTGTTTGCAGCAACCTGATTGAGCATCTCCTGAATAATGAGACCGCTTTCATTTTCCATTGCTGCACGGCGGTTTGCATAGCCGTAAATGGGGTCCTCAGAGAACCATTCAAGCTCCTCGTCGGGTATGTTGTAGTGAAGGTCAGATGCAACTGCATAAGACAAATCAATACCATTTCGTGCTGCCTGAGCAGAAATTGCAAAAACAGACACAAGAAGTGATATGGAAAGAATTACGGAAATAACTTTTTTCATATTTACACCCTCTAAATAATTATATATGTAATAATTTAACATTTTAAATTAAATATGTCAATTAAATAAAAAGAAAACGCTGATTAAAAAACAATCAGCGTTTGGAATTTGTGATGTAATACACACGTCGCACCGAGGGTATAGCGAATCCGTCAGGATATATTGAAAATCTCAAAGAGATTTATATCGGATAATGCCATAGGCATTACCTCTGAACTCTACCTGAGCCGTCGCCGCCTGCGAGCTTTTCAACCTCGGCTACGCCAACACGGTTGAAGTCGCCCTCAACAGAGTGCTTGAGTGCAGATGCTGCAACTGCAAATTCAATAGCAGCCTGTGTATCCTTGCCGTTGAGAAGTGCGTATATAAGACCGCCACCGAAGCTGTCACCACCGCCAACACGGTCAACAATGTGAAGGTGATATTCCTTAGAGAAGCAGTAATTCTCGCCATCATAGAGCATACCTGCCCAGTCATTGTCGTTTGCAGAAATTGAGCTGCGAAGTGTGATAGCAACCTTTTCAAAGCCGAACTTGTCAGCCAACTGCTTTGCAACTGACTTGTAGCCTTCCTTGTTGAGCTTGCCACCGTAGATGTCGGTGTTTTCGGATTCAATGCCGAAAACGTCCTTTGCATCCTCTTCATTTGAAATGCAAACGTCAATATATTTGCAAAGCTCGGTCATAGCCTCGCGAGCCTCTGCCCTTGTCCACAGCTTACCGCGGTAGTTAAGGTCACAGGAAATTTTAACACCCTTTGCCTTTGCTGCAATACAAGCCTGCTTGCAGATTTCAACAAGGTTTGCACCGAGTGCGGGAGTGATGCCTGTAAAGTGGAACCAGTCTGCGCCCTCAAAAATTGCATCCCAATCAAAATCCTCGGCAGAAGCCTCCTGAATTGCAGAATGTGCACGGTCATAGATGCAAACGCTGCCACGCTGTGAAGCGCCCTTTTCAAGGTAATAAATACCAACTCTGTCGCCGCCGCGAACAATCTTTGACGTGTCAACACCGAAGTAACGGAGTGAATTTACAGCAGCCTGACCGATAGCGTGTGAGGGGAGCTTTGTAACGTAAACAGAATCCATACCATAGTTTGCAAGTGATACTGCAACGTTTGCCTCACCGCCGCCGAATGTAGCCTGAAGCTGGTCATCCTGAAAGAAACGGTTGTAGCCGTTAGGTGCAAGACGAAGCATGATTTCACCGAATGTAACAACCTTTGCCATTATGAACGAGCCTCCTTAACAATTTCAACTGACTTTTTGCAAAGTTCAATGATTTCATCCCATTTCTGGTTATCAATAAGGTCTGCAGTAACCATATAGGAGCCGCCACATGCTGCAATAACGGGGCATGAAAGGTATTCCTTGAGGTTGTTAAGGCCGATACCGCCTGTGGGCATAACCTTGAACATTGGGAAGGGAGCGCTCATTGCCTTGATTTTTGCAAGGCCGCCTGACTGCTCTGCAGGGAAGAATTTAAGCACGTCAAGACCGAGTCTGTATGCTGTGTGGTAATCTGTGGGAGTTGTACAGCCAGCGTAAATGGGGATGTTCTTCTCCTGACAGTATTTTACAATATATTCATCAAGGCCGGGTGTAACAATGAACTTTGCGCCTGCCTCAATAGCCTCGTCAACCTGTGCAGTTGTGAGCACCGTACCTGCGCCAACAAGCATTTCAGGAACGTTTTCGCTCATAAGCCTGATTGCTGTTGCTGCGCCTGCCGCGCGGAAGGTAACCTCTGCAACGGGAACGCCACCTGCAACAAGCGCCTTTGCAAGGTCAACGGAATCTCTTTCGGGATTGTTGAGCTTAATAACCGGAACAACGCCGATTGACATAATTTTTTCAGAAATAGGATTCATAATTGTTCCTCCATTATTTATTATAGGCTTTTTCACAGGCCTCAAACAGACCATTTATATATGTTGCACCGAGAGCTCGGTCATAAAGTCCGTAGCCGGGCTTGCCTGTTTCGCCCCATATCATTCTGCCGTGGTCGGGTCTTACGTAGCCGTCAAAGCCTGTTTCAACAAGCGCCTTAACGATTTCATACATATCAAGGCTGCCGCACTTTGAAAGGTGGCCCTGCTCCTCAAAGCTGCCGTCAGGGAGAACAAGCACCTGACGGATGTGCATAAATGCAATTCTGTCCATTGCAGAATACTTTTTAACCATTTTAACAACGTCGTTTGTTGCAGCGCAGCCAAGTGAGCCTGTGCAAAGGCAAAGGCTGTTTGCAGGACTGTCAACGATGCTGAGCATTCTGTCAAGATTTTTCTCGTTTGTAATGATTCTTGGAATACCAAAGATGGGATAGGGCGGATCATCAGGGTGGATAGCCATTCTTACGCCACATTCCTCGGCAACGGGAATAACCTTCTTAAGGAATTTTTCAAGGTTAGTCCACAAGCCCTCTTCACCAAGCTCACCATAAGCAGAAATGAGTTCACGAACCTCGCTCTGTGTGTAGCTTGAATCCCAACCGGGAAGGTGAATATCGTCCTTAAGGGGGTCAAGACCCTTCATCTGCTCCCAGTACATAACAAGGCTTGTTGAGCCATCCTCTGCAAGCTTGTCAAGCTGGGTGCGTGTCCAGTCAAAAACAGGCATAAAGTTATAGGTTACACACTTGATGCCGTATTTTGCACAGCGACAGATATTTTCGCAGTAAACGTCAATGAGCTCATCAACGTTATCTCTGCCAAGTTTAATGTTTTCGTGAACGGGAATGGACTCAACAATATCAAATAAAAGTCCATTATCCTCGCATTGCTTAACCATTTTTTCAATGCTCTCCTCGGGCCAAACCTCGCCGGGCTTAACATCATAAACTGCGCTTACAACACTGCGCATATTGGGTATCTGTCTGATGTACTGAAGTGAAATCGGGTCGGTTTCACCGTACCAACGGAATGACATTTTCATAACGCTTCCTCCTGAAAGCTGGATTTGTGGCAACCTCCACCACATACATATAATAGTATATCATTTCAATGGTGTGTTGTAAAGTTCTAAATAATAGAAGAAAAGAAAAATACTATAGTATAATAGCTGCACGCAGTGCCCGATAATTTTGCATTCTGCATTCTGCATTTTGCATTTAAAAAATCCCCTGACTCTTGCGAGTCAAGGGATTTTTGTTAATTGAATTATTCAGCGTCAGGAGCGTAGAGGTCCTTAAGTCTGAGGAGGTGTGCATATCTGTCGTTTGCTGTCTTAGCTGAAAGAGTGAAGAGTTCTTCTGCTCTCTCGGGGAAGGAGCGAGTAAGAGATGCATAACGAGCCTCGTTAAGAAGGAATGCCTTGTAGTCGCCTGTGGGCTCCTTAGAATCAATTGAGAAGGGATTCTTGCCCTCTGCCTTAAGAGCAGGGTTGTAACGGAACATATTCCAGTAACCGCATTCTACAGCCTTCTTCATTTCGTTCTGGCAGTTTGTCATACCGCCCTTGATTGAGTGCATTTCACAGGGTGAGTATGCAATGATAAGTGAGGGACCGTTGTAAGCTTCTGCTTCCTTGATAGCCTTGAGAGTCTGATTCTGGTCAGCACCCATAGCGATCTGAGCAACGTAAACATAGCCATAGCTCATTGCGATTTCAGCTAGGCTCTTCTTAGCATTTGCTTTACCAGCAGCTGCGAACTGAGCAA
>JAGBTL010000094.1 GCA_017631355.1 Clostridia bacterium | reverse complement strand
CTCAGCTCTCTGGCCCTTCTCAACTCTTGGTTGGCCCGATAAAACAAAGGATTTAGAGCATTATTATCCCACAAACACTCTTGTTACAGGCTATGATATCATCGGCTTCTGGGTTAGCCGTATGATTTTCTCTGCCCTTGAATATACTGGTCAGGTTCCCTTTGACAAGGTTCTCATTCACGGTCTTGTGCGTGATGCACAGGGCAGAAAAATGTCCAAGTCACTCGGTAACGGTATTGATCCCCTTGAGATTATTGATCAGTACGGTGCAGATGCTCTCCGCTTCTCACTTGCAACAGGTAACAGCCCCGGTAACGATATGCGTTTCCTTCCTGAGAAGATTGAGGCAAGCCGTAACTTTGCAAACAAGCTCTGGAATGCAAACCGCTTCATCCTTATGAATCTCAGCGAGGATGAGCCTGCTCCCTATATTCCTGAAAACCTTGCAACAGAGGATAAATGGATTCTCAGCCAGTTCAACTCACTTGTTAAGGCTGTTCAGAACTCACTTGAAAACTTTGAGCTTGGTATTGCTGTGCAGAATCTTTATGACTTTATTTGGGACGTATTCTGCGATTGGTATATTGAAATTGCTAAAATCCGTCTTAATGGCGATAATGAAGAGGGCAAAAAGACAGCAAAGGCAGTTCTTGTTTACGTTATGTCAAACACACTTAAGCTTCTTCATCCCTTTATGCCCTTCATTACAGAAGAAATCTGGCTTGCACTTCCCCACGACGGCGAATCAATTATGATTTCCGAATGGCCCAAGTACAACGAAGCACTCAGCTTCCCCGCAGAGGAGGCTGCAATGGAGCGCGTTATGACTGCTATCAAGGCAATCCGTAACCGCCGTGCTGAAATGAACGTTCCGCCCTCAAAGAAGGCAAAGCTTTATATTGCCACAAAGTACGTTGAGGACTTCACAAATGGTGGCGTGTTTATGAACAGACTTGCATCAGCTTCCGAGGTTGAGGTTGGCGCAGATTTTGAAATTGAGGGTAGCGTTTCTGTTATTACAGAGGCTGCAAAAATCTTCATTCCTCTTAACGAGCTTGTTGATTTTGAGGCAGAGCGTGCAAGACTTCAGAAGGAGCTTGAGGCTGCAAAGAAGGACCTTCAGTTTGTTTCAAACAAGCTTAACAATCCCGGCTTTGTTGCTAAGGCACCTGAAAAGGTTATTGCTCAGGAGCGTGAAAAGCAGGAAAAATATCTTGCAAAAATTACAATGCTTGAAGAAAGTCTTGAAAAACTCAAATGATTTATACAGACGCAGTAGCTTACATTCATTCATTATTGAAGTTTGGTGTCCGTCCCGGTCTTTCCGGGATGGATGCCTTGTTGCATTTGTTGGGTGACCCGCACAAGGAGCTGGAATACGTTCACGTTGCAGGCACAAACGGCAAGGGCTCAACCTCAACTGCAGTTTCCAATATTCTTATTAATGCAGGCTATAAGGTGGGGCTTTACACGTCACCCTACGTTACAGAGTTTCTTGAGCGCGTGCAGTTCTGCGGTGAGCCTGTTGATAAAGCTGTGTTTGCAGAGAGTGTCACAAGGGTGAAATCTGCAGTTGAAAGGCTTAATGACGAGGGCGTGACAATAACCGAGTTCGAGGCTCTCACGGCAGCCGCTTTTCTTTGCTATAAGGAGCTTGGGTGTGACGTTGTTGTTCTTGAGGTTGGTCTTGGCGGACGCCTTGATGCAACAAACGTGATAGATACACCGCTTGTGAACATAATCACCTCTCTTTCCATTGATCATTCCGCTATTCTCGGCAATACCATTGAGGAAATTGCCTTTGAAAAATGCGGCACAATCAAGCAGGGCGGCAACGTTGTGTGCTCTATGGGGCAGCCCGATGGTGCTATGCAGGTGGTTTGTAGCATGGTGAGAGAACGCAAAAACACCTTGACCGTGCCCGACGTTAATGACGTTGAGCTTGTTAAAAATGACGTGTTTGGCGTTACCTTTAAGTATAAGGGGGAGGAGTATTCTGTCCCTATGGCAGGTGAGCATCAGGTGAAGAATATGACCTGTGCCATTGAGTGTGCCCGAATACTGAAAAACACCTTTAATATAACCGACAGTAACGTTAAAAACGGCATAAGTAAAACAGTTCTTCCTGCACGTGTTGAGGTAATAAGCCGCAAACCGCTTGTTGTTCTTGACGGCGGTCACAATAAGGATGGCGCAGAGGCGTTTTATAATGCTGTTGTGCCTCATATTGAAAATGCCGATAGAGTTGTTGTAATTGCAGGTATGATGGCTGATAAGGATGTTGAGGAATCTCTTGCACCCATCCTTCGTAAGGCCGATTATCTGTTGGCGGTTACACCTGATAATCCACGGGCAATGAGCGGAGCGGAGTTGGCAAAAATCGCATCCGCATATACAACACCGCTGATTGTTGAGGATGTGGGCGAGGCTATTGAAATTGCATACAGAGCTGCAAATGAAAATTCAGCGGTTCTTGTCGTTGGCTCTCTATACCTTGCGGGTGAGGTGCGCGGCAAGCTTCTTGAATATTTTTCTTAAAAATTCACAAAAGATTTATTGATTTAAAATCGGTAAAATGTTAAAATATATTTATAAAATAAGGGAGGCGATACAATGATTGAATTTGATGCTTTTGCACGCGGAATTGATTTTGGCGGCTTGCGCAGTATTCTTGAAATCAAAATACTCATCTGCTACATCCTCAAATCCGTTAAAACTCCCATGAAGCGTAATCAGATTTGTGACTCATTGCAGAAAACAGGCCTTGTTAATTATTTTGATGCCAATTCTGCTATTGATGAGCTTTTGGAAAACGGTACAATTGTTGAGGTTGAGTACGTTGGCGAAACACACCTTGAGGTTACACCCCTTGGTGCAAGCAGTGCCACCGCTCTTGAAAATCAGCTTTTACCGGGCGTTCGTGACAGAGCTGTTAAAACAGCCCTTAACATCGTTGCAAGGGCTCGTTCGGAGCGCGAAAACAAGGTTACGATTGAAAAGCTTGAGGATAGCTGCAACGTTACATTTGAAATTGAAAGCCTTGGTGAAACCCTTCTTTCGCTTACACTTAAGGTTGCTGACGTTTTACAGGCTGAACAGCTGAAGGATGGCTTCCTTGACGACCCTGGTGCACTTTATTCCGATATCATTGACAGATTGATTGGAGATAAGTAGAATTTAGATAAAAGATAATAGATAAAAGATAATAGATAAAAGATAATAGATAACCAATAAAAGCTTGTCAGGTATTTTTCCTGACAAGTTATTTTTTTGTTTAAAATTCATTTTACAGATAATACTACATTCAAAGGGAAGTGTGTTTTTTGAATGAAGTGATTTTGAAAATGAAAAACATAAATAAAAGCTTTTCGGGTGTTCAGGCGCTTAAAAATGCTGCTCTTGAGCTAAAATCGGGCGAGGTTGTTGCTCTGATGGGTGAAAACGGGGCAGGCAAAAGCACCTTGATGAAAATACTTACAGGCATTCACAAGCGCGACAGCGGTGAAGTAGAGGTTTTTGGTCAGCGGGTTGAGTTTGAAAATATCAAAGAGTCGCAGGAAATGGGCATAGCAATCATTCATCAGGAGCTTAATATGATGAAGGACCTGACCGTTGCGCAGAATATTTATATCGGCAGAGAGCCTAAAACAGCAGGCATATTCATAGATGACGGCAAAATGGAGCGTGACTCGAAAAAGCTACTTGATTACGTGGGTGTGAAAATATCGCCAAAGGAGCGTCTTGGCGACCTTACGGTAGGCAAGCAGCAGATGGTTGAGATTGCCAAGGCAATATCCCTTGATTCAAGGCTGCTTGTCCTTGATGAGCCTACTGCGGCCCTTACGTCTGTTGAGGTTGAGGAGCTTTTCAGAATTATGAATGAGCTAAAGGCGAAGGGTATAGGTATGATTTACATTTCCCACCGTATGGATGAAATCAAGCGTATCTCCGATAGGGTGACGGTAATGCGTGACGGTGAATACGTGGGGACCGTCAACACAAGCGAAACCTCAAACGAGGAAATTGTTAAAATGATGGTTGGCAGAGAAATTCTCGGCAACACCAAGGAGCACAGCACCTGTCCGGCAGGCTCTCCCGTTGTATTGGAGGTAGATGGGCTTTGTGTTGGCGATAGTGTAAAAAACGTCAGCTTCAAGCTTCACCAGGGCGAAGTACTCGGCTTTTCAGGTCTAATGGGCGCAGGGCGTACCGAGGCTGCAAGAGCAATTTTTGGCGCAGATAAAATCACAGGCGGTACAATCAGAATAAACGGCAAAGCGGTTGACATAAGCTCACCAAGTGCCGCAGTCAGCAACGGTATCTGCTATATTCCTGAGGACAGAAAGCGCTACGGACTGCTGCTTGACAAAAGCGTAACGGAAAATTCCGTTCTCGCAAGCCTGTCGCATTATAATAAATTTGGGTTTATT
>JAGBTL010000014.1 GCA_017631355.1 Clostridia bacterium | reverse complement strand
CAAAGATTTTCTACAGTACGGATTTTTGGTCAGACAAGGCAAAAACGCAGCTAATCCTGACGGATTGGCGAGTATTTTAACGCAGGATGAACGGAAATCCGCCTGTAGAAAACACGGTTCGGATAATTCCTTTCACCCTATCAGTAACCGAAATCCTCAAAGTAGCCGCTGAAGGGGTCGAACTGTGTTTCGGGTTCAGTAACAACGTTGTTGCCCTTGTCTTCAACAAGCTTAACCTTTGCGGTGAATGTGTTGGCAATAGAGCCGTTTCTGCCAAGTCTGCAAACTGTGAGCTCAATTGTGTCGCCAACCTTGGCGTTTTCAATCTCTTCAAGGAGAATGTCGGTGGTATCAAGCTTTTTGCCGTTTACCTCTGTAATAATGTCGCCAATCTCTATGCCATGGTTCTGTAAATCGCTTGTTTCGTTAATGTGTGCAATAACAATAGAACCGTAGGGGAGATTGTTTTTCCACGCAACTGCTGAATAGGAATAATCGCTTGAAACAGGTGTGTAGTTAATGCCAAGCATAGGTCTGTTTGAAACGTAGCCGTTAGCAACAAGCTCCTTGTAAACCTTAAGCATTGTGCTTGATGGAACGGAGAAGCCCATTCCCTCATATTCTGTGCTTGAAATTTTTGAGGAGTTAAGACCAATAACCTGACCATACTCGTTAACAAGTGCGCCACCTGAGTTGCCGGGGTTAATAGCTGCATTGTGCTGAATACAGGGCAAGTCGTAGGAGCTGTTTGATGTGGGAACAGGTCTGTCAATAGCGCTTACCATACCGCTTGTGAATGAGCCGAAGAACTCTGTGCCGCCGGGATTGCCGATAGCATATACCGTCTGACCAACAACAAGGTTGTCGGAGTTGCCGAAGGTTGCAGCCTTGAAGCCTGTTTTTTCAACCTTAAGAACACCGATATCTGTTTTAAGGTCAACACCAACTATGGTGGCATCTGCTTCGGTTTCATCGTGGAACTGAACCTGAATTTCAACGCCTGCATCAGCAATAACGTGTGCAGCGGTTATGATATATGTGAACTTGCCTGAGGGGTCCTCGCCAACGATAATGCCCGAGCCCTCTCCGGCCTTCTGATTCTGCGCATATACGATAACGCCTACGTTGATTTCTTTAACTGATTCGTAAACCTGAGCGGGAGTCATAGTGCCCTTGCCTGAATATTTTTCATAAGCAATGGGGGAATCCTGCGTTTTTGCGTCTGCGCCAACACCTGTGGTGTCCTCAACGCTGCTTGCTTCCTCTGTCTTATTGCCTGTGGGCTTATCATCACCCGAAAGCGTAGCACCGAGTCCAATTGATGCTACAACAATGCACAAGCAGATAAGTGCAACGAAAACCGTTTTGCCTACGTTCTTTTTCTTCTTGGGGGAGGTGTAACCACCAACAGGCTGTTGAGGCTGCTGGGGCTGTGTAGGCTGTGTGTATGCAGACTGAAATGCCGGTGCATAGTAGGGGGTAGGCTGTGCTGCAGGCTGTGTGTTATATGCAGCGGGCTGTGGAGCGTATGCGGGAGCAGGCTGCTGCGGGAACTCAAATGGCTTCTGTGCGGGCTCTGCAGGCTTCTCAATAGGCTGCTCAACAGGCTGCTGTGAAAACTCAAAGGGCTTCTGTACAGGCTCTGCAGGCTGTTCAACAGGCTCGGCCTGTGCAGGTGTTGCATTTGACTCTGCTTCGGGAATGTTGTTGAAATTGTCTTCCATGGGGTTTCCTCCAATCTGCGTTGTGCAGACGTTGTTTTTTATTTCGGGAGCTTGACAGTGAAGCGTGTGTAGCTGTCAGGTTGACTTTCTACTGTGATGGTGCCATTGTGAAGGTTTACAATGGTCTTTATCAGGTACAGTCCCAAGCCTGTGCTCTTTACGTCCGTGCTACGGGATTGGTCAACCTTGTAAAATCTGTCAAATACCTTGTTTATATCGGCTTCGGGAATACCCTTGCCGCTGTTTGTGATTGCAAAATATGAGTATTTCTTGTCGGATGCAACGCTTACGTTTATTTTACCATCCTTTTCGGTGAACTTTACTGCATTGTCAACAAGGTTGTATATTACCTGGTCAATCATTGCGCTGTCACCGTGGACTGTGGTTACCGCTAAATCCTCAAGACCTGAAACCTCAATGTTCTTCTTTGAAATAAGCTGTTCAAAGCCAAGGAAGGTTGTTACAAGCTTGGGTGAAATATCAACCGCCTCTATGGTCATATCAACGTTGCCTGTTTCAATTTTTGAAATGTTGAGCATTGTTGTAACCATACGTGAAAGCCTGTCTATTTCCGAGGATACTATGTTAAGATAGTAGGCTTGCTTTTCTTGGGGAATGGTACCGTCAAGAATACCGTTTATGAAGCCACCGATGGTGGTCATAGGTGTTTTGAATTCATGTGATACGTTTGCAATGAAGCTTCGTCGTGAATTTTCAAGCTGCGAAAGCGACGATGCCATAGCATTAAACCTTGTTACAAGGTGTGCTAATTCGTCGTTGGATTTAAGCTCGGGCACACGATATGTGAAGTCACCTGATGAATAGCAGCTTGTTGCAATTTCCATATTTCTGATGGGCTTTGCAATTTTGCCTGTCATAATGTAAACAACAATTGTAACAAGCACAAGTGATATTGCTGCCGATGACATAAACATTACGAAAATGTTTTCAAGGTTTTCGGCAATTGCACCCGAAAGAGGAGTTGCAACAACACAAAAGCCTGTATATGTGTTGTTTACGTAAAAGGGCTCCATTGCTACACAATAGTTCTTTTCATATATTGTGCCCAAGGGAGTAAATTCAGATAGCTTGCCTTGCTTTACTCTTTGAACGTATATTTCCGGAATATCGTAGTTGTAGTGAATGTCGCAGTGGTGGTTAACGTCAAGCTTAAAGCCGTTTACTGTTTCGGGGCAAATTACAACTCCGCCTGTGGGGTCACAGATGTAAATATCTGCCCCTGCAGAATCAGCCATAAGGGAAACGTTCTTGCACAGCACCATTACGGCACCCTGAGGATTGTCCTTTATGAACTCGGAGCTCATAAGCTCCTCTGACATATCAGCAAGCTGTGATGCATTGTTTCGGGTGTCGGTGAGCATCTGTGTTGTAAGGAAGTTACCTATAAACAACATAAGGGTGACACCGATTATGAAAAAGCTTACAAGAACAATCGCTGAAAAAATGAAGAAATATTTAAAGAAAAAGGCGCCCTTTTTGGTTTTGCGAGGGTTCATAAAATCACCTTTTTATTTTGTTTCAAATTTATAGCCGACGCCCCAAACGGTTTTAAGCTCCCATTTGTCGGAAACGCCCTCAAGCTTTTCCCTGAGTCGTTTAACGTGTACGTCAACAGTTCTTGAATCGCCGTAATATTCAAAGCCCCAAACCTCATCAAGGAGCTGGTCACGGGTGTAAACTCTGTTGGGGTTGCTTGCAAGGTGGAAAATAAGCTCAAGCTCCTTGGGGGGCGTGTCAATAGCCTCGCCGTTAACCTTAAGCTCATAGTTGGTAAGGTTTATTGTCAGCTTGTCAAAGGCTACCTCCTTGGGAAGCTCGGGTGATGCAGCCTGTGCGCCTGAACGTCTGAGAACGGCTTTGATTCGTGCAACAACCTCTTTAGTTTCAAAGGGCTTTGTGATGTAGTCGTCTGCGCCGAGCTCAAGTCCAAGCACCTTGTCAAAGGTTTCACCCTTTGCCGTAAGCATAATAATCGGCACCTGTGAGGTCTTTCTTATTTCGCGGCAAATCTGCCAGCCATCAACACCGGGAAGCATAATATCCAACAGAATAAGGTCGGGCTGAATTTTGTCAAAGGTGTTGAGTGCGGTAATACCGTCTGTAATAACTTCGGCATCAAAACCATCTTTTACGAGGTAAAGTCGAAGCAATTCACAAATGTTAACGTCGTCGTCAACTATAAGAATCTTTGTGTTTGCCATTTTAATCCTCCTTTGATATTTCAAAATGATAATATCATAATGTAATTATATACTATATTATGCCAAAATATATGAACAATTTTTAAAATAAAATGCAATTAAATAAAAACAATATATGGTGTGAACACAATACGGCAGCAGGGCCTTTGCCATGCTGCCGTAAAAATCATTTATGGGTTATTTTTTCTTTTTTTGAGCTTTTTTGGCTTCTTTGGCTTCAAGCTTTGCTTTTTTGTCTTTTTCTTTTTGGCGACGAGCCTTAACCTTATCAGCACTGTTACCTTTCTTTTTGACAATCACAAACGTGATTATCAGCGCAAGTATAAGGGTAATGCACATAACAACGGAGCCGATAATGATGATTGAACGAACCTTGCCGTCTTCGTCGTCAAGGGATAAAACGCTGTCAGCGGTTGTGGATTCTTCATCGTTCATAAGAACAACCTGAATTATGCCGTCATCACCAAGCACGTATTTGTAGCCCTCGGGGAGTGTTTCAAACGTACCCTGACTGATTATATTGCCGTATTGGTCAACTAACTGACCCTTGTCGTTAAGGGAGAGCACCTTGCCTGCAAGGTTGGATGCCAAGCCGTTAACGCCTGTTACGTAAGGCAATGCAACGGATAAGGGGGGCACGGTAATAAGAACGTTGCCGTTTGAATCTGTTACAAGGGCGTTGCCTGATTCGCCTGACGTACCCATTGTAGGAACAAGACCTGTAAGGTCGCTGTCAGGGGGTGGTGTGGTGCCCTGAATAACGTTTATTTTGTACTTGGACGTTGTTGATTTACCATTTACGGTGTAGGTTGACGTGATTGTGATTGCCTGAAGAGCATCGGCTGTCAGCTCAACCTTTGTGTACTGTCCGCCAACTACAGCCACACCGTTTATTTTAATAAGTGAGGTTGCTGTTAACGGGTTGGGATTTACTGATATGTTTTCGCGCTTGCTGTTCAGATATATGTTGTATTCGTAAATATCTGAAAAGAACTCTTTTTCAAGATCAAAACGCTGTGTCTTTTTAAGAACGTAATCAAAGCATTGCTCGTATGTATAGCGTGTGTGGGAAATTGTCATATTGGCATCCTCGGCGGCCATTCGCTGTAAAACGTAGTAGGGGATGCCCTGGTTTATTGTTGATTTTACAAGGGATGCAGGGTCAAGTGAAACTCTGTAATGTGTACCAAGCATTGCTGTAAGGTACTTCTGCTGTAATTCCTCGGTTGTAGCCTTTTCAGAGTCGATTGCAAGACCGTAGTTTCGTATTGTCATTATGGCAAGACGTCTGTAAACCTCATCTCGGGGGAGTGTGGTTATTTCCATAACGGAAACGTAGCCGTTTGTGTAAAGAGCCATAAGTGATGTGTAATAAAGGTAATCCTCGAGGTCACCAAAACTATTTTTGCCGAAGAATTTGAGGATGAATGAGCCAAGTGTGTTTTCGTGCCCGGATATAGCGGCAAGATACATAACAACTGCTTCCTCAAGGGGGGTGCCTGCAGGAACTGTGTAGTGCTCACCCTTGATTACGTAGTAAAAATCGTTTCGCATCAAAGCGTAAAGCGCACTTATAAGGAGCACTCTTTCTGCATCTTTTTCGTCCTCTTCTGTAACGATGATACCCTGAGCACGCAGCCAATCAGCTTTTGTTTCGTTGGATGTGGTGGGCTCTGAAATGAGTGTGAGAGCACCAATCTGGTTGATAACGTAAAGATAGGCGGCTTTCTGCGATTCCTTATCAAGGGTATAGGTTTTTACACATTCTTCAACCTCCAGCTTGAAATGAGGTGCATCTGTTGTGTAAGGATAATCTGTAACAGGATGAAGCACTGCTTCATTGAGAATACCTGAGGAGGAAAGCATGTCCTCCTTTATCGTGAGCTGTCGAAGCCATGATACATTATTCTCGGAGTATAAATATTGAGTGTTTACACCGATGTTTGATGCATTGATTTTTGGTGCAAAATCCTTAGCGAAGACAGATGGAACCATTGCAGCACAAAGAATAACCGCTACTAAAAAAACAGATAAAAAGCGTATCACATTTTTCATAATTCACATCTCCTTTCGGTTTGGCATATCCAAAGTATTATAGCAAAAAAACGCTTAATCGTCAATATTTTATTTATTATAATGAAAAGGCAAATTCTGTCACTGTGTGGTATTCTTCATCTGCGTCGTAAATGCATTTGTGCCATTCGGGGTGGTTGGGGGAGTCTGGATAAACCTGTGTTTCAAGACAGAAGGCACTACGCTTTGTGATAGGCTTGCCACCCTTGCCGACAACAGAGCCGTCGAGGAAGTTGCCGGTGTATAACTGTACACCGGGCAGGTCGGTGCTTACTGTCATTGTGATGCCGCTCCTGTCGCCTGTTGCAACTGCAATTTCCTTAAGCTTGCCATCGTAATCAGCAATGCAGAAGTTGTGGTCAAAGCCCATGCCGTTTTTGATTTGGGGATGGTCTGCATCAATATCTCTGCCAATTGTCTTTGATACTGTAAAATCAAAGGGTGTGCCTGTAACGGAGGGCAGCTCACCTGTGGGAATGCTTACCTCGTCAATGGGGGTGTAGCGGTCTGCATTGATTTTCAAGGTATGGTCCAGCACGTCACCGCTATCATAGCCGTTAAGGTTAAAGTAAGCGTGATTTGTGAGGTTGATAACTGTCTTTTTGTCAGAAACAGCCTTGTATTCAATGATGAGTCTGTTGTCATCTGTAAAGGTGTAGGTTGCGCTTACGTTAACGTTACCGGGGAAGCCCTCTGCTCCGTCGGGGCTGAGGTATGTGAATTTAACAGCGTTGTCAGAAATGATTTCACCGTTCCAATGTGCAGAGCTGTATTCGCCGCCACCATGGAGGCAGGTGATGCCCTTTTCATTGCAGGTAACGTTGTATTCTGTGCCGTCAATTGTAAACTTTCCGCCCTTGATGCGGTTAGCGTACTGACCTACAACAACGCCCTGATAATCGCTGCGGTTGATGTGTCCGTCAAGAGTGTCGTGACCCACGAGAACGTCAATAAAATCGCCATTTTTGTCCTTTACGAGGAGCTTTTCAAGAGTAGCACCCTTTTCAATAATCTGTGCTTTTGCACCCTGTGAATTTTCAATAATAAAAGCGTGAACGTCCTTGCCGTTCATAACGCCGTAAGCTATCCTTGTGATTGCCATAAAATCGCCTCCATATTTTCCTTATCTAACTATACTCTAAAGCACTATGGCGTGTCAAGGGAATAAGCTCTTGTATTGCTATCAGGGAATTAAATTTACAGTTTCTTATTAATTCTTTAACATTTGATACACGTACCTCCGTTGATTATTTAAGCCACTTGTGTTATTATAGTATTATAGAGGCTTGTAGCTTATCGGAGGAGGGGAATGCTGTGATTGATATGATAGCTATGGTTTCACCTGCAATGCGGTATATAATGCTTGGCATTGTGCTTTACGTGGCATTGCGGATGCTTGTGGCGTTGTTTTTCAAGAAAACAACCGACCCTGTCAGAGCAAAGCTTGTGAATACCGTCACTAACGAGGCTGTTTCACTTTATGAAAGGGAAACCTCCATCGGACGAAACAAAAAGTGTGATATTGTACTGCCCTTTGATACCATTTCAAGGCTTCATGCGGTTATAGCCTACAGGAACAAGGGCTTTGTGATTTTTGACACCTTTTCCAAATCAGGTGTTTCGGTCAATGGTAAGAAAATTGAAAAAAAGGCTTATATTTCCAATGGCGATATATTAAATATCGGTGGCATTGAATATATGCTCCACGAGGCAAAGTACAAATTCATTAAGGATAAAAGCCCCTTGGCAGGCAGACCCTCTTACGGCGTAACACTTCTGCTAATAGGCATTTTCAATTTATGCGCAATGCTTCTCAATATGTTCCCCGATGGTGAGCTTCGCGGGGTTGTTGTTGCGGTTTATTTTGGCTATATTGCCCTTCAGTGGTGCTATTTCCTTTTTGCAACCTACGTTCTGCGAATTCATAATTTTGAGCTTGAAATGATAGCATTTATGTTTGCGTCTGTGGGACTTGCAATCATCGGCAGTATGTATCCGGATGCAGTTCTTAAGCAGCTTGTAGCCGTTGTTCTCGGTGTTGTGTGCTTCTGCATTATTCTGCTTGTGCTCCGCTTTGTTGATACCATGAAGGCGATCCGTTGGATGCTTGCAGGTGCATCAATTCTCATTCTTGGTGTGACACTTATCCTTGCGGAAACCACAAACGGAGCCAAAAACTGGCTTTCTCTTGGTGGAATTTCCATTCAGCCAAGTGAGCTTGTTAAGGTTGCATTCATTTTCGCAGGTGCTGCAACTCTTGAAAAGCTGCAGTCTATTAAAAACCTTACGTTGTATATAGTTTTTGCCGCAATCTGCGTAGGAGAACTTTTTCTTATGTACGATTTCGGTACAGCGCTTATATTTTTCTTTACGTTTATCGTAATCGCGTTTATGCGTTCAGGCGACGTTAAAACTATTATGCTTGTGTGCGGTGCAGCGGCAATCGGCGGCGCACTCATACTTGTGTTCAAGCCTTATGTTGCAAGCCGCTTTTCCACCTATCTCCACGTGTGGGAGTTTATGGATGAGGGTGGCTATCAGCAAACACGTACGCTCATATATTCTGCCTCGGGCGGACTTTTTGGTCTTGGTCTTGGCAACGGTGAGCTCCGCAATATCTTTGCTGCATCCGAGGACCTTGTTTTCGGTGTTGTGTGTGAGGAGTTTGGTTTGATTATGGGCTTTTTGATTCCTCTTGTATATTGTGCAATAGCAGTGTGGGCGGTTATAAATTCAGGCAAAAGCAAATCAACCTTTTATAGTATTGCGGGGGTTGCTGCAATCAGTATGATGCTGTTCCAATCTATGCTCAGCATATTTGGAATAACCGATTTGTTGCCCCTTACAGGCGTTACGCTTCCCTTTGTAAGTAAGGGTGGCTCAAGCATAATAAGCTGCTTCTGCTTGTTGGCGTACATCAAAAGCATTGATACGCGCTCATTTGCCAGCTTTAAGGTGCTTCCTAAAAAGGAGGGTGAAGCAAAATGAGAACTACTGCAAAAAGAAGTATAGCAATCCTTGTGCTTGTTGCAATGGTTGTTTCAGGGCTTGGCTTTCTTGCATCAAAATTTGTCATTAACGGTGAAAAATGGGCAACCATGAGAGCAAACGAGCACCTTAATGAGGGCGGTAGCTTCATAGCAGCGGGTAACGTTACCGACAGAAATGGTGAGCTGCTTGCACATACTGAGGGTGAGGACAGAATTTACAGTGAGTCCGAGCGCATAAGACGTGCAACGCTTCACATTGTTGGCGATACAGAGGGCTACATTGCATCAGGTGTGCAGACAGCCTACAAAACAAAGCTTACAGGCTACAACCCTGTAACAGGTCTGTATTCTCTTAAAAAATATGGCAGAGGTAACGACGTTCACCTTACTATTGATGCGGAGATCTGCGCCAAAGCATACGACAAGCTGAATGGCAGAAACGGTGTTGTTGCAGCGTATAATTACGTAACAGGTGAGTTGATTTGCTCTGTTTCCGCACCTAACTATGATATAAACAATAAGCCCTCCGAGGATGAAATCAATTCCGATGAAAGCGGAAAATATGAGGGTCTTTACCTTAACCGCCTTATTGACGGTATGTACACTCCCGGCTCAACCTTTAAAATAATCACAACCACAAGTGCCATTGAAAATAATCCTGATATTTATAGCTTTACCTATAAGTGCACAGGTGAAACAACTATTGATGGCGTAAAGGTAACCTGTCCGTCGGTGCACGGTGAAATGGATTTCAAGGAGTGTCTTGCAAATTCCTGCAACGGTGCTTATGCCCACATTGCGGCTGAGCTCGGTGGGGACAAGCTTATGGCAACTGCCAATGAATACGGCTTCGGTCAGCAGTTTGAATTCGGTAATCAGAAAACAAATCCCAGCACAATTGACCTCAGCGGTGCACCCGATGGTGACGTGGCGTGGGCAGGTGTTGGACAGTACACCACACTTGTGAATCCTTATCATATGCTTACTGTTGTCGGTAGTATCGCTAATGGTGGCGAGGCAGTTCTTCCCTACGTTGTGTCTGAGGTGGTAACTCCT
>JAGBTL010000093.1 GCA_017631355.1 Clostridia bacterium | reverse complement strand
GGTATCCAGAACCAGGTAGTATTCGATCAGATTGCAGGTTCACTCTTCGATCTTTCTGCCGAGGATTTCTCTAAGATTGTACTCGCTTACGAGCCTGTTTGGGCTATCGGTACAGGTGAAACAGCAACAGCTGATCAGGCTGATGAGGTTAACCACGCAATCCGTGAGGTTCTTGGCGAGCTTTATTGCCCCAAGTGTGCTGCTGGTGTTACAATTCAGTACGGTGGCTCAATGAACGCTGCAAACGCTGCAGAGCTTCTTGCTAAGGTTGACGTTGACGGCGGTCTTATCGGTGGCGCATCACTTAAGGCAGCTGACTTCTCAGTTATTGTTAAGGCAGCAAGCATCTAATCAATGAAAACAGGGCAGGCAGATTGTCTGCCCACTGTTTTGTTTATAACATAAATTTGAAAAGGCAGGAAATATAAATGTCAAAGAAAGTACTTCTTGTTGTAATGGATGGTATCGGCTATTCCAAAACAGGCTTAGGCGATGCTGTGACACTTGCAAATACACCCGTTCTTGATAAGCTCCTTAAGGAGTGCCCCAACGTTCGCCTTAAGGCACACGGTGCAGCTGTAGGTCTTCCTTCAGATGACGATATGGGTAATAGCGAGGTTGGTCACAACGCTCTTGGCTGTGGTCAGGTTTATTCACAGGGTGCAAAGCTCGTTAACGAGTCTATTGAATCAGGTAAAATCTATTCATCATCTGCTTGGAAGGAAATTGCAGGTAACTGTGTTGAAAAGAACTCAACACTTCACTTCATCGGTCTTCTTTCAGATGGTAATGTTCACTCAAACATCTCTCACCTTATTGAGATGCTCAAGCAGGCAAAGGCAGAGGGCGTAAAGAACGTTCGTTGTCACGTTCTTCTTGACGGACGTGACGTACCTGCAACATCAGGTCTTATTTACGTTGAGCAGCTTGAGAACGCTCTTGCTGAGCTCAATGACGATACATTCTGTGGCAAAATCGCATCAGGCGGCGGCAGAATGGTTGTTACAATGGACCGTTATCAGGCTAACTGGAATATGGTTAAGGTTGGCTGGGATACTCACGTTAAGGGTATCGGCAGACAGTTTGCAACAGCAGCTGAGGCTATTGAAACATACCGTGCAGAAAATGATGGTATGATTGACCAGGACCTTCTTCCCTTCGTTATTGCAGAGAATGGTGAGCCTGTTGGTACAATCAACAACGGCGATAGCGTTGTTCTCTTCAACTTCCGTGGTGACCGCGCTATTGAGCTTTCAATGGCATTTGATAACGATGAATTCACATACTTTGACCGTGGCGAAAAGCTTGACGTATGCTATGCAGGTATGCTTCAGTATGACGGTGACCTTAAGCTTCCCGAGCGTTACCTTGTTAATCCTCCCGAGATTAAGGACACACTTTCAGAGCTTCTTGTTGCACAGGGTATGAATCAGTTCGCAGTTTCTGAAACACAGAAATATGGTCATGTAACATACTTCTGGAATGGTAACAAGAGCGACAAGTTCTCAGAGGAACTTGAAACATTTATGGAGATTCCCTCTGATAAGGTTTCATTTGACGAGCGCCCCTGGATGAAGTCTGCTGAGGTTACGGATGCAGTCATTGAGGCTATGGAAAGCGGCAAGTATGATTTCATTCGTTGCAACTATCCCAACGGTGATATGGTAGGTCATACAGGTAACCTTGATGCTACAATCACAGCTGTTGAGGCTGTTGACCTTGGTCTTGCACGTGTTCTTAAGGTTGCTGACAAGTGCGACGTTACCGTGCTTATCACAGCTGACCACGGTAATGCTGATGAAATGCTTGAAAAGGATAAGAAGGGCAACATTGCAGCACGTACTGCACACTCACTCAACGAGGTTCCCTTTATCATTTACAGTAAGGATGCATACGAGGTTAAGGACGGTTCATTCGGTCTTGCAAACGTTGCGCCCACAGTTGCAAAGATTTTCGGCATTGAACCCTATGCTTCATGGGAAGAATCAGTTATTAAATAATTGATATATAAATTAAAGAGTTATCAGTCCGCAAGGATTGATAACTCTTTTTTATCTTTGGTTTTTAATCAGTTCATATTCACCGCTTTTCAATATTCGCAGTAAATCATCGTTTGTTTTAATGGGCTCCTTGGTGAGTATTCCACCAAAGCCAACACCGCTTTCTCTGTGGCAGTCGCTTCCGCTAGTTTTTATGCGTGCCTTAATATCCGTTGCCCATTTGTGGGAATTATCGTTAGCCTCTTTTTCAGCCTTGCCGTTGAAAACCTCAACACCGTCAAGGTATTCAGGCTTTGCTCTCGTTATATATTTTCTGAAAGGGTGAGCCTGAATGAATAAGCAACCCTTTTCTCTGAGTAATTTACTTGCTCGTTTTATATACAGCTTAAGCATAAAGGGGAGGTCGTAGAGCATTTCTTCAGTAACGCCATAAACAAGGTAGTCGTTTATCGTTGCGTAAAAACGAAGCTCCAAACCGAGCATAACGCTGAAATCCTCTGTTTCGTACTCCTTTGCCTTTCGGTAGCCTGCAAGAAAGTGGTCAATAGCCTTCCTTTTATTGAAAAATTCCCATATGTTAAATGTCATAGGGGAGTAGTGGTCTGTGATTACTATTCCCGAATAGCCTGCCTCCTTGTATTTTTCTACAAGGTCCTTTGCATCAATGTCACCGCACCAGCTTGTGTTTTTTGTGTGGGCGTGTATTTCGTATTTGTATTCCATAATATCACCTACCAAGCCACGATATTATACACCATAAACGTTGAGATATCAATTTCTTTTCAATATTTTTACAATGTGTTAAAAATTTACTTGAAATGTTTTCACATATAGTATATTCTATATTTATAAACAATTCAGGAGGATTTTGCAATGAATTTCTTTCACGCAATAATTGCATTACTTACCGCAATCTGCTCTGTTTTAACAGGCTTTATGGATTATGGTACAGCAACATCAAGCAAGAGTGTTAACCTTGTCAAGGAAGAAAAGCTTGTTTTCGACCAGGCATTATATGCGGGTCAGGGCATTACAACTGATGGTGAATATTATTACACATCAGGCTCACTTACAGGCATTGGAATGACAGCTCTCGCAAAGTGGGATGCTGATACAATGGAGCTTATCTGCACTAACCGTAACCCCATTCCGGAGCTTTATAAGGATATCTACAAGTCTGACCACGTTGGTGGCATCAGCTACTATAACGGCTTGATTTATGCCGCAGTTGAAAATGCATCAGAGGACTATAACCTTGTTATAACCTATGATTGCGAAACACTTGAGCTTGTTGAGGTCTACAAGGTTAAGAGTGATATTCTCATTGACGGCATTCCGTGGTGTGCAGTTGACGGTGCAAACGGCTACCTTTATTGCTCACCCTTTAACGAGGTTGATTGCATAGTTGCCTTTGACCTTGAAACAATGGAGTTCTCACACACAATTGAGCTTTCAAAGCCCCTTGTTCGTATTCAGGGTGGTGAGGTTTATGAGGGTGTGCTTTACCTTTCAAGTGATACCGCTCATAGCAATACCGATAAGGTTTTCGGTGTTGATATCGGCACAGGTGAGGTAACAACCATTTGCTCACGTACACTTCCCTCAGCAGCAGGTAACGAGGCAGAGGGTATTACGGTGTTCCCCATGGAGGATGGCACAATATACCACGTTCTTGATTACGATAAAACAGTTGGTGTTTATGTAAGACACTATGAAATTGTTGAATAATTGAATACTGAACAGCTTACTTTAATCCACCTTATGCAAAGGCATAGGGTGGATTTTTTGCTTTTGCTTATCATTGTAATATTATGAACGATGAATCTGTAAAAATATGTCATAAAATATAAGAGAAATGTTGAGAAATGCTTTGACTTGCAGGGGGTGTTTGTAGTAAAATATATAATGACATATTAGTTTTGTGTTTTAAGCTAAGCGCAAGCTTAAGAATAAACTGACACCTGCTATAACAGCTGTGTTATAGCGTAATATTCCGTATTTGGCGAGGGGGATCAGCTTGAGTAAAAAAAGCAAGTTTTTTGCCGATGATGGCTGGGCAATGTGGGTTGATGGTAACGACACAAGCACCATTTATCTTAATAACTGGCTCAATCCGCACGGCAAAAGTTTTATGGATATTGCAATACATATCAGGGGTGTGAACGAGTCTAAATCACTTAATATGTACATTCCATTTGCGGTTGACAAGAGCGAAATTGAGGACGTTTCTCTCAGGTTTGATAACGAGAGCCTTACAAGGGCAATTTTCAGCAGTATGTGCCTAATTGACTATAAGAAAAATGAGTGCACGTCTGAGCTTGCCTATAATGGCAAAACTGTTGACGTTATACACATATCTGCAGTTGATTTTTCTGTTACACCTGTTTCAAACGGAACTTTGCTGCAAATACCCCTTGAGGCTATTTTTGAATATTTGCATAACGACGAGGTTTATTTGATTTTCCGTGTTCCTCACAAATCCATTTCTGATGTTTTCAAGCTGAGGAAAAACGTTGGCAGTCTGCTTACAAAAATCCGTGACCTTATTATGTCACCAATTATTTCTGAAAGCTACGGCTACTCTGTCAGAATAAACGAAGCAAGACTTCTGCCAAAGGAAATCAACACCATCGGTTCTTTTCACAGACAAAAGCTTAAAAAGGCTGTTGTTACCATTTCCATTGGTGATGACTATGAAATAAACGATAGCTCCTGCTACAGAATACATAGGCTTGAGGAGGAGCTGTATAAGGACTTTTGTCCTGAAAGCTTTGATACTGGAAGCACGGTAATGTATCATTGGCAGCAAACCCTTGAAGAAAATTTTAAAGGTCGCTTTAATTTTTATCTTAATATATCCCGTAATGCAATCAGCATTTCAAGCTTCGCCTTGTATTTGATTATTATCGTTGTTGTTAATACGGTCAGCGGCATTTTATGGGATCTTATTAAAATGATTTTCGGTATTTATTAAAGGAGAAAACGGATGAAGCTTTTAGTTCCGATTTTATTAAATTGTTTTTTTGTTATAGTGTTTTATCTGCTTGACAAAAAGACAAGCTTCAAAAACCTTAATTATGCAGCAAAGCAGGCCATTATAGGCATTGTCTTTGGTGGCTTGTCAGCCTTTGCATCGGGCTATGGCGTTGAGCTTATGGGTACAGTTGCCAACGTTCGTGATGCCGCACCCCTTTGCTCCGGCTTGATTTTTGGTTCACCCTCAGGCATTATTGCCGGTATTATCGGTGGTCTTTATCGCTTCTTTTCTGTTTATTGGGGCGCAGGTGAATATACGCGAATTGCCTGTACTCTGTCAACAATTCTTGCCGGCTTTATTGCAGCAGCGCTCAGACGCTTTATGTTTGATAACAAAAAGCCCACGTGGAGCTACGGTGTGTTTATAACTGTGGTGTGTGAGGTTCTTCACATGCTGATGATCTTCTTCACCAATATGGATGATTCATCTTATGCTTTTGAGTTTGTTAAGGGCGCAACCCTGCCCATGATTTTAGGTAATGCTGCTGCTGTTGGTGCTTCACTCATTGTCGTTTCCCTGTTGGGTCGTGAAAAGGGAAGGGACAAAAAGAATGAGCGCATTTCCCAGACGTTTCAGCGCAGATTGCTTATCCTTATTGTAATTGCTTGCTTTATAACGAGTATATTTACATATTTCTTGCAAAGCGGAATGGCTGAAATTGAAACAAGAGAGGTTTTCACCTCTGCAATAAATGACGTTATTTCCGACGTCAGAGGTAAGTCTGACGATCAGCTTATTGATTTGACAGATGAAGTGCGAGCAGAATATGAAGCGAACTCTAAGGTGTCGCTCAATGACCTTGTTGATAAATATAATGTCGCGGAAATTAATGTTGTTGCAGCCGATGGCACTATTGTTGCTTCGTCAGAGAAAAGCTTTGTTGGCTTTAATATGAACAGTACAGAGCAATCCAAGGAGTTTATGGTTCTTACAGGCGAGGCGGATTCCTTAGTTCAGCAATATGGTGCTGCAGGCAACGACGGCAAAACAATGCGAAAATATGCAGGCTTGAGCCTTGCAGACGGTGGCTACATTCAGGTTGGTTACAATGCAGACCAGTTCCACCAATTCCTTGATGATTTCGTTGTTGACGTTACCAAAAACAGGCACGTTGGTAGCACAGGCTTTGTTGCTGTGTGCGATGAAAATTTGAATATGGTAACACATACAGACAGAAACGGTGACCATATTTCAACCATAGGAATTGTTCCCGATGAGGCTATGCTCAATGGTGAAACTGCGTCACAGCTTTACACAACCAACATTGTGAATAGCAAAAACGGATATAACGAGGAATACATCTACGTATTCACCTTTGTTGAGGGCTATTGCATTATTGCTGCAATGCCCTTTGCCGAAGCAATGCTTATGCGCGACGCTTCACTTTACACAAGCATCTTTATGCTTATCCTTATCTTCGCAGCTCTCTTTATATTTATTTACTTTATGATTAAAAAGGTCATAATTAATAATTTGCAGAAGATTAATGGTACACTTTCTGAAATTACAGGCGGTAACCTTAACGTAAAGGTTGACGTTCGCTCAAATGCGGAGTTTTCATCTCTTTCTGATGACATTAACTCAACCGTATCTACCCTTAAAAAGTATATTGCTGAGGCAGCAACAAGGATTGACAAGGAGCTTGAATATGCAAAGCAGATTCAGGTTTCTGCACTTCCTTCAAACTTCCCCGATACGGAAAATTACAGCATCTATGCACAAATGATTGCTGCAAAGGAGGTCGGCGGCGACTTCTATGATTTCTATGCGCTTGATGACAACACCGTAATGTTCCTTGCGGCGGATGTGTCAGGCAAGGGTATTCCTGCAGCAATGTTTATGATGACCGCAAAAACAATAATCAGAGACCTTGCTGAAAGAGGCATTCCTGTTGATGAAATATTCACGCTTGCTAACGAAAAGCTTTGCGAAAATAACGAATCCGGTATGTTCGTTACTGCATGGCTTGGTAAAATGGATATTGAAACAGGAAAGCTGAGCTTTGCAAATGCAGGTCACAACCCACCTGTAATTATTCACTCAAACGGAGATTGTGAATACCTTAAGAGCCGTGCAGGCTTTGTCCTTGCAGGTATGGAGGGTATCAAATACCGCTCAAATGAAATAACTCTTGAAAAGGGCGACAGAATTTTCCTTTACACTGATGGAGTTACTGAGGCAACAAATTCAAATGAAGTCCTTTATGGCGAAGACAGATTACAGTCCTATATGGAGCAAAACAGAGCTCTTGATGCAACAAGCCTGCTTAACGGCTTAAAGGTTGATATTGATGGCTTTGTTGGCGATGCTCCACAGTTTGATGACATTACAATGCTCATCTTTGACTACAAAAGGAAGGGTGGTGCTGCTTCTGTGAATGAAAGAAGCTTTCCCGCCGATAAAACAGCGTTACCTGACGTAATGGCTTTTTCCGAGGAGTGTATGGAGCAGTTCGGCTGTTCGCTTAAGGTGTCAATGGCAGTTTGTGTTGCTATTGAGGAAATTTTTGTCAACATAGCAAGCTATGCTTATGGCCAGGGTAGCGGAAATGCATTCCTGTCCTTCGGCTTTGATGAGCAGGAGCGCGTTATGACTATTGTTGTTGAGGATGAGGGTGTTCCCTTTAATCCTCTTGATAGAGAAGAGCCCGACGTTTCACTTTCTGCTTCGGAAAGAGAGATTGGTGGCTTGGGTATTTTCATTACCAAAAGGACTATGGATGAGGTTTCCTATTCCTATGAAAACGGTAAAAACATTCTCACTATGATTAAAAAAATATAAAGGAGCTTGCCTTATGAATATTAATAAAATTAAGGATAATGATAAAACAATTTTTGAAATTGAAGGAAGACTTGATACCATAACTGCACCTGTTCTCGAAAATGCTATCAATGACGAGGGCGCTGCTCTTGAAAAGCTTGTTCTTGATTTTAAAGGCGTTGATTACATTTCAAGTGCTGGCTTGAGAGTTCTCCTTGCAGCCCAGAAGAAAATGAATGCACAGGGCTCTATGGAGCTTGTAAACGTGGCTGGTGCCGTTATGGACGTTCTT
>JAGBTL010000092.1 GCA_017631355.1 Clostridia bacterium | reverse complement strand
ACCACGAAACCACCTTGAGCACGTCTGCCGCTGGCATATATTCCTCGCCATAAAGGATTTTTATTACAAAATCACCTAATATAAGGAAGCCCACTGAAACAGCACAGGATACGTAAAAAACAATAGCATATAATTGCCTGTTTTTACGCTCGTATTGTTGTTGGTCTTTATCCTTAAGATTAAGGATTGTGGGGTAAACAGAATCAATTATTGCCTGCAGAACAAAAACCCACATTGCACAAACCGTTGTTGCTGTGGTAAAGAAACCAACCGCACTGTCATCACACAGTTGTTTCAGCAAAAGCTTGTCTGTCTGCCCATAAATTGCAACCATCATGGTTGACAAAATATAGTTATAGCTGAGCTTTAAAAGAGATTTGCTCTTTTTAAAGCTGAATTTCAGTTTATCTCCGCCAAACTTTTTGTAAGCTATATAAAGGAAAATTGCAACCACGATATAATCAACCGAGGTTGAAAATGCAAACCACCGCACGTCCTTACCTGAAACGAGAAGAACTATTTTATAAACCGAGGTAATAATATACGCGGTAAGGGTTGCTATTGAGGTTATTTTCGACTTGTATTGTGACTGAAACCAGAAATTAAAGGTTTCAAACACGTGGAATATTGTACCCACGCTACACAAAGCAACAACTGCAATAGTTGTAGGCTCATTTTTATCAACAAGGCTGACAAACCCGACTATCATCACAGATGACAATATGCTTGATGCTATCCTCATTACTATGGCAGAGCCTATTGCCTCACCCTGCTCTTCCTTATGGTCAACAAAGTCTTTTATAATAACTGAATTAAGACCCAATGTACAAAAGGCAGAAAAGAATGTAACATAAGCCGTTGCATAACCTATAAGTCCATAATTACTTGGACCCAGATACCTTGCAGTTATAACTCCGACAACTAAGGAAAGTGCCATTTGCACTACCTTGCCGCCAATGAGCCATCCCGCGTTGCCTACCTCTTTGTTTTTAAAAATGCTTTTTATCTTCATTATTTATGAAAACACTCCAAGGATTTTTCTGCTATTTTACTGTACAGATAAACATCTGTTGCCTCTGACTGTGCCACAGCTTTCATAGCATTGTACTCATCGGTAAAAATAAGTGATTTTATTTTTTTATACAAAGCGTCTTCGCTTACGTCGTCAAGAAACGTGCTATTGCCACCGTTGTCAACGTGCTCTGTGCCGTCCCATCTTTTAAAAACGCAGGGAATTTTACAAGCACAAGCCTGCTCCCAAAGCACGGAATGACTACCGGGAAATACCACCAGATCAGCGGCAAGAAAATAATCGTAAACCTTGTCGGCATCAAGCCAACCGATATGAGTTATATTTTCATATTTTTCAAGCAAGGCATCAAACTCATCTCGCATATCATCGTTTACGTTGCCGAAAAGCAGAAGACGTGTGTTGCCCAGCCTGCCACAAGCATTCATAAGCTGGGTAAAATTTTTGTTTCTGTCAATTTTACCGCCCGAAACAATAAAAAATTCACCATCTTCAATTTTGTGATCTGCTTTGATTTTCTTTTTTATGTCCTCTTTTTGTGCAAAGTTGATATTTTCATCATCTGCGCCCATTATAAGCACGTCTGTTTTTTGTGACGGAATACTAAAGAATTTTTCCACAAACTCCTTGCGCCAAGGTGTTACTCCATATATTTTTTCAATATGAGGAAGGCTTTTTTTATTTATACATCTGTAAAAGCCTCTTATAATTTTATCCCTTAAGCTCTCACCTATATAAGGATAATTGAAATAATCAAGGTGACTGTCCTGCACAATTTTACATTCGGGATTGATTTTACGCTTATATTTTATAACATCAAAAATGGTTGTGCTTATAAGCCCGTGAAAGAAAATAAAATCGGGCTTTATCTCCTGCAACAATGAGTATATGCAGATTCTGTCATTAAGTGACGTAATAATTCTGTGAAAATAGCTTTTTTTCTTAAGTCTTACAACACGTGTGCCGTCATTGAGAGTGTAATCACCGCATTCGGCATCCCCTAACTTACCGTCTTTGAAAGTAAGTGTCGAGGTAATAATCGTCACCTCGTGCCCCATTTTAACGTGATATTTGGGTAACAGATTTTCCTGATAGCCCCAATAATCGTTATAGTGAGTTGATGGTACAATATGTGCAATCTTCATATGCACTGTTTCCCCCTTTCTCTTTACTGTAGTTACATCCTACCTTTTCTTTCGCAAAATCAGTACAAAGTAACCCAACATAAAGTACAAAAGCGGTTCGATTGTATATGTGCTTGAAATCATAAGCTTAACAAACACTATTGACACAAGCATTAAACCAAAAGTAAAGCGTCTTGTGTTTTTTCTGCTTTTTAAAAGAGCTATTACCGTTATTACAAGCATTGTGATGATAAGAAGCGAACCAAAAACAATACCGTACTGACACAAAATTTCAAGGAACATATTGTGAGGGTAAATGCCGAACATTGCTCTGTCAGCAGTAACGCCATATCCCCACATCGGGTTTTCAATTATGGCCTCAATAGCCTGTTTTGCAAGAGATTCTCGTCCCTTACTTGCAATAATATCGCCCTCAATGATGAAATTGAATATTCGTGTACTGAAGCCTATGCGCTCAAAAACCTTTGAAAGAGCAGACGAAACCTCAATAAACAATGTGTCAAATATAAACACCGACAGAACTATTGCAAAAATTATTAAGAGAATAAGTAATTTTTTAAGATTACGTGATTTGAATGAGTAATAAATAGTAAGCAAGGCCACGTAAACAAGCATACATACAATAGGGCCTCTGGTACCAAAAATAAGGATAACAGTTGACAAAACACCGGCAATTGCTATGTAAATAACCTGCTTTTTGACACTTGCATAATAAATAAGGTACATTATGCTGGGAAGCATTCTGTATGCAGCTTCCATATCGTCATTTTCTAAGGCTCTGCCCGAATTGAGAAGATAGAGCCTGAATGCAAACATACCCAGAACACTGAAAAGTGAACACCAGAACAAGTCGTTTTTACTATCTTCAAGGGAGAAAGAAACACCAATAAAATACATTGGTACAGCGGCAATCAATATACGCCACCATTCCTCTTGCAGGTAATCAACCGTTATGGGGTGCAGAACCATTGAGAACAAAACAATCAGTACAGCACAAATATAAACCGCCAGATCCCTTCCGCGGATATGCCTCAAAAACCATGGCAGACATGCCATAGCTGAAAGAATGATGCTCATGGGTATAAGCAGCTCGGCTAAAAAGCCGATATAAGGCAATCTCTCAATAACAACCCTCACAAGGGGCATAACAGTATTGTGAGTCCACACTATTGCTACTAATATCCTGAAAGCTATTGAATTGTATGGTTGATTCGTCCTTAAAGACCTTGAAGCACCCATCAATTACTCTCCTACTCAAAGAGGATGTCGCTATCCCCTTCGCTTATCTTAAAAATTCTATAATCCTTTTTGCCTGTGCCACCTTATTTTTCCTTTCACAGACAAAGTGCCTTGCCTTTTCACCCATTGCCTCGCGCTCACCGTCGGTTATGGCAAGAATGCTGCTAAGCGCGTCACGCAAAGCCTGTGGTGAATCGTCGGCGGGATAAATAATATAATCGTCGTATTCATCAGGGATGCCGTCAAGCTTGTAGCCCACCATAGGCACTCCTGATGAAAGATACTCAAGATTTTTGGAGGGGAAGCTGAATTTTGTGAAATCCTCGTTATTCTGTCGGGGATTTACAAGCACAGCCGCATTTTTCTGGAGTGAAAGCGCCCTTGCCCTGTCAACCCTGCCAAGGGTGATAATTCTGCTATCCTCTTTTTGCTTTTGTGAGATGTAATCCTCTGCATCACCGCTGCCGCAAAGGATAAGCTTCACGTCCTTATCATCAAGCAAGGAAAATGCATCCACAAGGTTACACAAGCCGAACTTTTCATTAAGAAGTCCGGTATAAAGAACGTATCTGCCGTAGTCGATGCTTTCATCAGCAGCAACGCTGTCAGTTGTGGCAATGCCCTCCATAACCATAAAGGGTGCCTTAAGACCAAGTCGCTCCGCCATGTGTGCGGTAAGGAGCACGTATTTGTCCACCACGCCGTAAAGGGAGGCTGTCTTTTTTACCTCGTAATCGTGGTAAAGCTTTTTAAAGCCTGTGAGCACGCTTACTGTTGAATACTCGGGAATGTCTGCAATAAGGCAGGCAACCTTGATATCGGGATTTATGCTTTTTGCAAGCCTTGCAAGGGTAAGGAACATTGAGTTTGCGGTGTAGCTGAACAACACCTTCTGCTTGTCCGATTTTTCCCTTGCCCATTTTTTGATATGCTTTTTGAAATATAAAATATTTACAAATCTCTTAATTCCGAAAATGTTACAGCATTTAACGTTTATGTCACCGTCGTTGTATTTGTCGGTGTGGCTGAAGGAAAAGCCCTCAATAAAGCTATCGGTATAGCCCTTGGGATATGCATCTACGGGAAGGTAGTTAACTATCCGCATTGTGCCGGCGGCGTTTTCCTCAAAGCCGTCAATAATATTCCATTGAAGTGCATTGGCTGCATCCTGCATACCTGTTTTCATTTTGCTTTTAATCTCCTGCTCCTTTTCCCTTGGAAAAAGTCTGCCGAGAAACAAAACGTCCAACGCCATTAACTACCCCTCCTTTCATAAGACCTCAGTCTGTATCAGACGCAAGCCTCTTCCTTATTTTTCTTTTCGCTCATATCCTTGTTATATGCAACGTTGTTGGGCACAAAGGTGGGAACGAGTTCCTTTACAACCTCAACGATATCCTCGTTGGGTGCTGTTTCAATAACCTCCTTTACCTCTGCAAGGCGCTTGAACAGGTGATCGCTGTCAAACTCCATAGGTCTTGCAATGTAAATAAGGTCATTCTGTGTTTTCTGAATACCCTCCTCGCTGATGAGCAGCTCCTCATAGAGCTTTTCACCATCACGAAGGCCTGTGTACTTAATTTCAATATCCTCGCCGGGCACGTGGCCTGAAAGACGGATAAGGTTTTCTGCAAGCTCACGGATTTTAACAGGTGAGCCCATATCAAGAATGAATATTTCGCCGCCCTCAGCATAGGCACCTGCCTGAAGCACAAGTGAAACTGCCTCGGGGATAAGCATAAAGTAGCGGATAATGTCAGGATGTGTAACTGTTACGGGACCACCGTTTTCAATCTGCTCCTTAAAGAGAGGAATTACACTACCGTTTGAGCCGAGAACGTTACCGAAGCGAACTGCAACGAAATCTGTTTCAGAAATCTTGTTGAAGGACTGAACAATCATTTCACAGATACGCTTTGTAGCACCCATAACGTTTGTGGGGTTAACCGCCTTATCGGTTGAAATCATAACAAAGCGCTTAACACCGTATTTATCTGCAGTTTTTGCAAGGTTATATGTGCCGAAAACGTTGTTCTTAACTGCCTCCTTGGGGCTGTCCTCCATAAGGGGCACGTGCTTGTGAGCCGCAGCGTGGTAAACAAAGCTGGGCTTGTACTCCTCAAAGATTTCGCAAAGTCGTTTTTCATCACGGATGGAGCCGATAAGCACCTTAAGGTCAACGTCGGGATATGTGCGACGGATTTCCTGCTGAATTTCATAAGCACCGTTTTCCGCAATATCAAAAATGATGATTCTTTTTGCAACACCGCTCTTTGCAACCTGACGAACAAGCTCACTACCGATTGAGCCGCCACCACCTGACACAAACACGGTGTGCCCTCGTAAAAGATCAAACACTCTTGTAAGGTCGGGGCTTATCTGCTCTCTGCCAAGAAGGTCGGTGTAATCAACCTTACGGAGCTTTGATGCCATATCACCTGCAGCTTCACCAACAGCGGTAATGCTGGGCAGGGTCTTGAGAACACAGCCTGTCTTGTTACAGATTTCAAGAATTTCCTTACGATCCTTCTCCCCTGCAGAGGGAACTGCAAAGAAGATTTCGTCAACGTCAAGCTCGGCAGCATATCTTACGATATCGTTTCTGTCGCCGTAAACCTTAATGCCGTCAAGATATTCGTTTTTCTTGTTTTTGTTGTCATCAATAAGGGCAACAACCTTGTAGCGTGTGCTGTTCTTTCTGCCGCGAAGCTCCTCAATAAGGCGGCGTGCCGCGTTGCCTGCACCGATAATCATAACCTTTTTCTGGTGTATTTCCTTGTTGCCGTGGCCAAGCACCTTAATACTCCACACACGATAGCAGCCGAAGATTGATGCACGTGAAACAGTCATAAGCAAAAGCTCTATGATTGAGAAAAGCGCAACCCATGTAAGGAAGCCACGTGTAGAATATGTCTCGGTAAGATAAATGAAGGGGCAAAGGGCTGTTGCAATTGTTTTGGATACTGCAAAGGCTCCGAAAAGACAAGCATAGTCCCATGCAACAAAATACTGCCACATTCTGTTATAGATTTTTCTTATGAAAAAGATAAGTGTTGTCACACCAAGGTCAATAAGAACAAATGCCCACAAATATTCTGTAAACCAGTTCTGATATCTTATTGCCGCATCAAATTTCAGGGTGGCTGCAACAAAAATTGCAATTGCCATTGCGAGTAAATCTGCAACAAACAAAAATGCCTTGAAATGCTTCTTTACCAGGTTACCGAAATTCATTACAAAACTCAAAAAATCACCTTTTTTCTTTATCAGCCCTTTATCAGGGCATAACACATCATTATACATAGTGAATTTTACCACAAGCTTTGTCAAAAAGCAATATAAATTACCTTAAATTAACCCATTATAATGATTAAATTACATATAATGTCAAGCTTCTGCTTCTTTTAGAGTGCCGTCAGCGTTGACAAACGCCCTCCGGCATATTAAAATAAAGCAAGGTGGGTGATAAAATGACAGATTGGATGAGCAAAATACCATCGGATTTTCTGATTTCTGAAATAAATATTCCGGGTACACACGACAGCTGCACACAGTACGTTGACTTTCCATACATTTCCAGGTGCCAGAGCATGAGCGTTTATGAGCAGCTGCATATCGGCGCCCGATTTGTTGATATACGTGTGGAAAAGGTCGGTGACAGCCTTCGCGTTGTTCACGGTATGGCAAAATGCTATAAGGATGCCCGAAAAAAGGATCTCCTTGACCTTAATCAGGTGCTTGATGATTGCTTTTTGTTTTTGCAGAATCACCCTACGGAAACAATAATTATGTCACTTAAGCGTGACCACGGCGGCTCCTCTGAGGATGCCTTTGACACCTTTTATGAAAGCTATCTTTCACAGGATGACCCTTGGTACCTTGAAAACCGAGTGCCCACTCTCGGTGAGGTAAGGGGCAAAATTGTTCTTTTTAACCGCTGTGCCGTAAATAGCGAAAATCCGCGCCACACATACACGGATTACAATACAGGTCTTAATTTTTCCGGCTTTCCCGACCAGTCAAAATCAACTGACAAGGGCTTTATCACCGCACAGATTCCCCGCCGTGACAACAAGCGAGGCTACAAATATTTTCAGCAGGATATGTACAAGCTGAAGGCAAGGCAGAAGTGGGAAAACGGCATTTTACCCACCCTTGAAAATCCCCTTACGGAATACGGAATTGCCATAAACTTTTTCTCTGCCACAAGGCTGAATTGCAATCCCAAAAGAATGGCAAAAAAGATATATAAAAGGCTTGAAAAAACAAAACTCCAACCGATGCGTAAGTACGGTTGGATAGTTCTGGACTTCCCCACAGAAAAAATCTGCAGGAAGATAATATTGACTAATTTTTAATTTAAGCGTAATCTTGCTGAACGCATAAATGCGTTCACTACTGTTGTTCAATCCAACAGGAGACTAACCACGGCTGGAACTACCCACCACCCCGACTACACTTCGTTCCGTCGCGGTCCCCCTCCCTATCCGCCTTCGGCGCACAGGGATGTAAGGCTTCGCAAATTTTCACTTTGCGTTTTGCGCTTTGCACTTTGCGCTTAAAATCGGAAGCGGAGCTTCCCCGATAATTTTGCATTCTGCATTCTGCATTTTGCATTTAATTCAGGCTTACCCTGCCAAAGAGCTTCTCAACCTCGTTATTAAGTGCCGAAAGCTCCTCTTTGGTCATAGGAATTACACCGTCAAGGATTTCCTTGGCGGTTTTTTGTGCCTCGTAAAGAATTCGGGTATCCGTCATAAGGTTTGCAACCCTCATATCAGGCAGACCATGCTGACGTGAGCCGAAAAAGTCACCGGGACCGCGTAATTCAAGGTCCTTTCGGGCTATTTCAAAGCCGTCTGTGGTGCGGCACATAATGTCAAAGCGCTCCCGAGCCTCTTCATTTTGTGCATCGGACAAAAGAACACAGGTGCTTTCCTCAGTACCACGACCGATTCTGCCCCTTAGCTGATGTAGCTGTGACAGACCAAAGCGCTCCGCATTTTCAATTACCATTACAGTAGCATTGGGCACGTCAACACCAACCTCAATAACAACGGTTGACACCAGCAAATCAATTTCACCGCTGTAAAAACGGCTCATTACAGCCTCCTTCTCCTTGGGCTTCATTTGTCCGTGGAGAAGCCCCAGAGTGCAGTCGGTAAAATAGGTGCTTTTCAGGAAGTCATAGTATTCCGTTGCAGGAACAAGGTCAGAATCGTTTTCATCTACAAGCGGACAGACAATGTAGCATTGTCTGCCCTTTTTTATGTTTTTGTGAAGGAAGTCATATATCCTTTTGTGGTAGCTTGTGGGCACACAAAACGTCTTGATGGGTTGTCTGCCCTTGGGCAGCTCGTCAAGAACGGAAATGTCAAGGTCGCCGTAAATCATCATTGCAAGGGTGCGGGGAATTGGCGTTGCCGACATAACAAGGGTATGGGGGTTATTGCCCTTCTGCGACAGGGTGTTTCGCTGATTTACGCCAAAGCGGTGCTGCTCGTCGGTAATCACAAGACCAAGGTTATTAAACTCCACGTCATTCTGGATTATGGCGTGAGTGCCCACAACAATATTGCAGGTGCCGTCTGCCAGCTTTTCCCTGATAATGCGCTTGTTTTTTGCAGTGACAGAGCCTGTAAGCAGCTCAATGCTTACGTCATCACCAAAAAAGCCCTGAAGTGTTTTAAAGTGCTGTGCTGCAAGCACCTCGGTGGGTGCCATAAGTGCCGCCTGAAAGTGATTTTTCACCGCGTTGTACATAATTGCGGCTGCAACTGCAGTTTTACCCGAGCCAACGTCTCCCTGCAGGAGCCTGTTCATAGGCTTTTCGGTCTGCATATCCCCAATTGCCTCACTTATTGCCCTTTTTTGTGCATTTGTGGGCTCAAAGGGAAGTGACATATAAAATTTTTCGGAATAATCAAGGGGAATAGGCTCTGCTTTTCGCCTGCCACCTGAGGCACGCTCACTTAAAAGACCCATTTGCAGAAGCAAAAGCTCCTCAAAAATAAGTCGCCTTTTGGCAAGGGCAAGTGCACCCTCGCTTTCGGGGAAGTGGACGGTATTTATTGCCTGCTCAAAGGGCATAAGCCTGTATCTGTCAACCACGCTCTGAGGAATGAAATCCTTAAGATTTCCTTTTGTTTCGCGCAGAGCTCCCTCTGTAATTTTTTCCACAACCTTGCTTGAAAGAGCCGAGGTTGCCTTGTAAATCGGACGTATTCTCTGCTTTGCAAGTGATTTTTCAAATCGGGGTGAAAGCATTGTCCTTCCACCGTACTTATCCTCGGTCACCTTGCCGAAGAAAAGGTATTCCTCGTCCTCCTTGAGCTGATCCTTAACAAATTTGTTGTTAAAAAACGTGATGTGCATATAGTCCGAGCCGTCGGAAATGGCGGTTTTTACAAGTATTCTGCCGCCGTTTATGCGAACAACCTTGGGGCTTTCGGCAACAATTGCCCTGATGCACACGTTTTTGTTAAGCTCAACCTCCCTTATGGGGGTTATATTGTTCCAATCCTCATAAGCACGGGGGTAATTGCGCAGAAGGTCGGATACGCTGAAAATATTCTGCTTGCCAAGGGTTTTTGCACGTGCCTCACCCACGCCCTTCAGGAACTGAATCCTTGTATCAAGCTGTACCATTACCACACCGTCCTTTCTCGGTTAAAACGTTATCTGTAAAATAAAAAATACGCAATAATCAACGCTATATGCAGAAAAATTATAATAGGAAGCCCTATCATAAAGCTCTTGTGAAGTGTTTTGTGGCGGATTTTTTTCATGGTGAAAAGCTCTGCCGCGCTACCGCCAAGCAGCGCAAATAAAATCAGCATCGCCTCACTTACCCTGCGCCCGCCCTTGCGTGCAGATTTCTTGTCATACACCGTGGCAATTACCGTCACCACGGATATTATAGCCCAATATATCAAAAAATATTTTTCCAAAATATCACCACAAATCAAGAACAAATGTTCATTGTTATATTAGCATATAGATTTGAAAATTGCAAGTGAAAACCATAAAACGAAAATTGGAAAAATTGCAAATTGCACTTGGCAAATGGCAAATTTCGGGTCTGCGACGCGATTATATTACTATCGCATAAGTTTAACTAAAAGAGAACAAAAAAATTGTTGTATGTTCTACCTCTCTGTTTGAGAGGGCGAGGAGCACGACCGCGCCCTGTGGGCGATACAGGGAGTGTGAGTTGGCGCAGTGGTCAAAATTGTGCGAAGTGAACAGCGAGCAAACAATTTTGGGTACCACAAGAGGGCTGGGACCACCTTTCATTTGGTTGATATTTGAATTTAATGTTCAAGCGTGTGATTACTTGTGTATCAAAATAATGCTT
>JAGBTL010000091.1 GCA_017631355.1 Clostridia bacterium | reverse complement strand
TGTTGGTTAGGCAGGTTTATGGTAAGTCCTCTTGTGGTACCCAAAATTGTTTGCTCGTTGCTCACTTCGCACAATTTTGACCACTGCGCCAACTCACACTCCCTGTATCGCCCACAGGGCGCGGTCGTGTTCCTTGCCCCCTCCCTAGGGTTAGGGAGGTAAGGCTTCGCATCACTTCAGTATAGCGAAAGCATTATAATGTTCGGAAGCGTAGCTTCCCCGATAATTCTGCATTCTGCATTTTGCATTCTGCATTTATTCTATAACAACACCCTTTTTGAGGATAATATTTGCATAGAGTGCCTTTTCAGAGGTTGCAATAATTGCATAAGCCTCTTTTGCACGGTCATAGAAAGCAAAGCGCTCAATCTGTGACATCTGAGTTTCACCGTTGTTCTTGTTGATAATATCCTGATACTCTGCCCAGATTGTGGGTGTGGGGTCATCCTTTGTTGTAGCCATAAGCATAACAGGGCTGTCAACGTAGCTGTCAAGGGGCATAAGCTGAAGGATAGCATCAAGAAGCTCGGGTACGTTGTGGCCGTCGCAACGGATAAGGCGCTGTGCATTTGATGCAGCAGGGAAATTGCCGTCGCCGATTACGATTTCGTCACCGTGACCCATTTCATCAAGAATTTTAAGAAGCTCAGGTGAAATAATGTTTGGAATACCTTTTAACATAATAAAAACCTCCGAAAGTGGCTAAAGCTTTTGACCACTTAAATTATTTTTTTAATTGTCTTATATCCTCGCCCTCAAAGGTGATAACCTCAAAGGAATTAAGTCGGGAAACAACACGCTGTCCGTAGCGCTCCTCAAGCTCATCAACTGAAAGGTTTGATATTATAATCATCGCCTTACCTGAAAGTATGGCGTTATTTATAAGCTCGTTTACCGCAGCCTGTGAAAATGCTGTGGAGAATTCCGCACCAAGGTCGTCAATAATGATGAGGTCATTATTGAAAAGCTCCTCCTCAACGGTGTCTGCACTTCTGCCGAAGCGCTCCTTTTCCATCTGCTTGAGCAGACTGCCTGCAGAGGAATAATACACGCTGTATCCCCTCTGTGTAAGTCGGTTAAGCACCGCAAGTGCAAGGTGTGTTTTGCCAAGGCCTGTGCCGCCGCTGAAGAAAAAGCTGTTGCTGCGGGGTGTGAAGCACTCTGCATAGTCCTTAAGCATTGCAAGGCAGCCGCCCATATAGTCACGGGGTGAGTAGCCTGTGCGGGGGTCCTTGATATCGCTGTAATATTTAACGTCAAAGGTGTTAAAGGTGGAGCCTGCAAGCATGGGGCTGCAAGCCAGCTCACCAACGGAAAGCTGCTGAAGAAGCGCAAGGTGGCACTCACAAAGCTTGCCATTCAATATGCCCGAATCCTTACAAAGCTTGCAGGAATAGGGAATGTCAAGGTAGTCCTCGGGGTAGCCTGCCGCAACAATAAGCTCCTTGCGAGCCTGCTGTGCCTCAAGGTTGCGCTTTGCAATGGCGGAAACGTCCACGCTCTTGCCCTTTGCGCCAACACTCCTGATTACCTCAAGTGCGGCATTTTTCATTTCATTTTCAATGGTGGCAAGCTCGGGATTTTTGCCCAAAAACTCCTTACGGCGCATATCTGCAAGGCGCTCTGCCTGCTCGCGTCTGTTTTTAAGCTCCATTTCTGCCTTCTGATAAATTATTTCCGAAAACTTCATCAGTTATCCTCCCCTTCTGCATATTTTCGCGCCCAGTCAAGAACGCTGTTTCTGCCCACCTTGTCGGTGGTATATGATTTTTCAACCCTTTTAGGAAGTAATTTTTTCTCTTTTTCCTCTACCTGCTCAGGCTCGGTAATGCCTGATGCAACCCACTTTTTAAGCAGCTTGTTGGCGTCGGACATAACGTTGGCGCTCTGCTGAAGCGCATAGATAACAAGCCTTGGGGTGCATTCCCAGCTTACTGCCCAGTCGCGCAGGAATTTTGCAATCCTTGGTGTGGGGGCGGCATGGTCAAGACCTGCCTCACCCTTGATAGCCTCATACATCTCGTTGATTTTTTCAAGGGAAAGGAGCTCCTTTTCCACAAGCTCAAGGGTATCAATGCCCCTTTTTGCCCAGTCCTCTGCCCTTGATTTAATTGCAGAGGATGAGGTTTTGCCCTCGCACTTCTGATGCTGCAAAAGTGTGATTATAACCTCAGGCGGGAAGCCGTAGTAGTCATATATCATAAGAATGAGCGCCTGTGTGTCATAGCCGAAGGTGCCAAGAATGGTCTGCGCCTCGTTATAAATTATGGTAAGCTCCGGCTCCTCCTTAAGCCTCATGGCAATCTCTCGCGGAGTAGGCTTTTTTACAGGGAGCTTTTTGACGCTTACGGGAGCAGGTGCTGCCGCAGGGGTCCGGGGCTCTGCCACCACACAGGGGCTTTTTGCATTGGCGGCCGCCTCCTGTACCTTGGCAGGATTATGTGTTCCGTCAAGCCTGATAACGCCGTAGGACTGCCAATACGTAAGACAGTCGGCTACCTCGCCCTCGGGCAGACCTGTACAGGCTGCAATCTGCTGTGCATCCTCCGTTCCGTCAGGATTACGGAGAATAAAAAGCAAAACCTTAAAGCTTGCCACAGGAGCAAGCTTTAAGTGTTTATCAATAATATCTGTCGGAACGGCAACTGCGCCGTTAAGGTAATCGCAATTTAACTTTATCATATTATTCAGGGAATTTTGCAAGAACGCCTACGGACTTGCCGTTAACGTACTGCGCAATACCAGCCATATCAATGTTTTTGGAAAGTGTACGACCTGCAATAAGGTAGCCACCCTTGGGTGAAAGGCAGATATCGTTTGCGCTTTCATCATTTGTACCGCCAAAGGAGCGTGCCCACGTAAGCTCGCCGCGCTTGCTGAAGCAGGCAATAACAATATCGTCACCGCCACGTGTTGTAATACCCTTAAGGTCACGTGTTGAGGAGTTGGAGCAGCCTGTTGCAACAAAGGTGCCGTCCTCCTTTTCAACAACGGCAACAAGGTCGTCGTCATACTGACCGCGCAATGGTCTTGCGAAGTCAAATTCAAGAGAGTCCTTAAGCTTCATAATGTAAGCATCGTAGCCGCCGCGTGAAGAAAGCTCGCCAACGAAAATGCTGTCGGGGTTCTGCTTGTCTGTGGAGTTGGACCTACCAACTATTACAACGCCACCGTCTGCACAGGCTGAAATGCCCTGGAAGGACTCGTTGCCCGTACCTGCAATAGGTGCAACGTTAACGTACTTACCGTTGCTGTCAAACTTGCAAACGCCGCTGTCGGTCATACCAACAACAGGGAAAAGCACGCCTGAAGCAAAGTTACCTACAGCAAAAATATTGCCCTGATTGTTTACAGCAACACCCTTGAAGCTGTCACCGTTACCGCCAACAATATTCTTCCAGATTACGTTGCCGTTGGGATCATATTTAACAATAGCTGCTGCAGATTGGTTGGCAGGCTTATTGAAGCCGGCTGCATCCTTATCGTTGCTACCAACGGAGCCAACGCAGACAATGTTGCCGTCTTTATCAAGTGCAGCGCCATAGAACATATCAACGGTGCTTGTGCCGAAAATCTGATACCAGATGATATTGCCGTTTTTATCAAACTTGTAAATAACTGCATCATAGTAGCCCTTACCGGTTTTGGCTTCAATATTCTTACCGTAGCCAACCGCATAGAAGGTACCGTCGTCACAGGTTATAACGTCAACAAGGTTTGTGTTACCTCTCCTGTTGCCGATAGGCTTGCTCCACTTAATGTTGCCCTTATCGTCATATTTTGAAATAACGGTGTAGGGAGTCTGATAGCCCATGTCCTTAAACTGTGTAAGGTTGCCGTCCTTGGAGTTTGTAACGTTAAGTGCAATATAATCGCCGTTCTTGAAGGCATCCACTGCAGAGAAGAAATCTGCCTGAGTACCGCCCTGTGAAGCCTTCCACTCAATTTCAGCAGGCTTAACAGCAACAGGGTTGCTTGTAAGCTCAACAATTGTTGTGTGCACGTTACCCTGATTATCAACTGCAGTGTGACCCTTACCGTCTGTAACGGGAACTGCAACTGTGCCAAGCACAACGTTGCCTGTCTGCTCGTTGGGATTCTGCACCACCTCAATATAGGTTGTAACAACGTTGCCGTTTTTGTCTGTAACGTCCTCACCGTTTTTATCCACAACGGGAACGGGAATTGTAACAACAACGTCCTTATATACAACCTTTGTAACAGTTTTACCGTCAGCATCTGTTTCCTTGATGATTTCTGTTTCAGGCTCAATTGTAACAGCAAGTCCGTCGGCATCGGTTACAGCAAAGCCCTGCTGGTCGGTTACAACAACAATTTTTGTGTCTGTTGTGGTAACTGCAGGCTTTTTCTTGGGCTTATACTTTTTGAGTGCTACCGCACCAAAAATTGCACCCACAACTATAACGATAATAAGGGGGATGATAACAGCAAGCTTTTTAACCTTAGGATTAAGAGGCTTTTTAGGCTTTGCCACTACTGCGGCTGTCTCTGCCTTCTGCGCTGCTTCCTTTTCCTCTGCCTGCTTTCTTGCCATTTCCTCACGGGCAATGAGCACCGCCTTGGGCACGTTACCTGCAGGCTTTTTTGCCGCAGCCTTTTTATTGTCCACCATGGGTGGCGGAGCAGGTCTTTTAGCCGGCTGCTGATTCTTGTTCATATTGTCATCCATTTTATGTGACCTCCATTTTGAGTGGATAGTTTTCATTCCATATCTCCACGTATGCCCCCATGAGAGCATACATACTCATTCTATGATATATTATCACATAGCTTGCTGTTTTTCAATTATAAAATGTTAACAATAAAAAATTCATTACATATTACCTAAAAAAGGGGGTACGTTCTTATGAAATATCAATAATTTTTGCATTTTACTCAAAAAAATCATTGAAAACGCAAAATTTATGTGCTAAAATAACAAAGCATAGTAGCCAAATTCTATTCAGAAAATTTGAGTTACCATCTTGGGGCAGCAATGCCTTACATATAATTATCCACTCTAGGGGGAATTTTTTTGAAAGCATACACTACAGAAAATATCCGCAACGTCGTTATTGCGGGCCACGGCGGCAGAGGTAAAACAACTCTTGCTGAAGCTATGCTTTATATTTCCGGTGCATCTGACAGACTTGGTAAAGTTGCAGACGGCAATACAGTGATGGACTTTGACGCCGAAGAAAAGAAAAGAAAGGTTTCTGTTTCATCAGCAGTTGCTAACCTTGAATGGAACAATAAAAAGATAAATATCATTGACACTCCCGGTCTTTTTGACTTTGAGGGTGGCAGAAGCGAAGGTATCCGCGCGGCAGAGGCTGCAGTTGTTGTTCTTTCTGCAAGCCATGGCGTTGACGTTGGCGCAGAAAAGGCATTGCGCTCCGCAGGCAGACGCGGTCTTTCAAAGTTTATTGCAGTTTCAAAGTGTGACGGCGAGGACCGTGACTTCTACAAAACGCTTAATGCTTTAAAAGAAAAATACAGCACAGCAATCTGTCCCGTTGTTATTCCTTACATGGTAGGCGGCAAGGTTGACTGCTACGTTAACTTCCTCCAGAACAAGGCATTTACATACGATAACGGCAAGCCTACTCAGGTTGATATGCCCTCTGACCCCGTTATTGATGATATTCACGCTGCGTTTACAGAGGCTGTTGCTTCTGCAGATGACGAGCTTATGATGAAGTTCTTTGAGGGTGAGGAATTCACCCACGACGAAATCGTTGCAGGTCTTTCACAGGGTGTTGCCGAGGGTACAGTTGTTCCCGTATATGCATGCTCAGGCCTTACAACAGATGCTGTTGACCTCCTTCTTAACGGTATTACAAAGCTTGCACCCGCGCCCAAGGGCGAGGCTGACATTGCTTGTGACCCCAACGGACCTCTTGCAGCTATCTGCTTTAAGACAGTTGCTGACCCCTTCATTGGTAAGATGTCCTTCTTTAAGGTTGTTTCAGGTAAGATTACACCTGCTACAAAGGCTTACAACGCCCGCACCGAAGAGGAAGAAAAGATGGGCAAGCTGGTTATGGTTAAGGGCGCAAAGCAGGAAGACGTTACTGAAATCGTTGCAGGTGATATCGGTGTTGTTACAAAGCTTTCCGGCTTTAAGACAGGCGACGTAATGTGTGATGCAAAGAACCCCGTTGAGCTTGACGGTGTTGCATTCCCCGCCCCCTGCTACTCAATGGCAGTTAACGTTGTTAAGAAGGGCGAGGAGGATAAGGTTGCTTCCGGTCTTACAAAGCTTGCTGAGGAAGACGGCGCAATGCTCTTCTATACTAATAAAGAAACTAAGGAACAGGTTATTTCAGGTCTTGGTGAGCAGCACCTTGAATCAATCGTTTCCAAGCTCAAAAATAAATTCGGCGTTGAGGTTGAGCTTACTGCTCCCCGCGTTGCATACCGCGAAACTATCCGTAAGGTAGTTGACAAGCAGGGTCGTCATAAGAAGCAGTCAGGCGGCCACGGTCAGTTCGGTGACGTTTGGATCCGCTTTGAGCCTTATATGGGCGAGGAGGATTTCGTGTTCACCTCTGATGAGGTTGTTGGTGGCGCAGTTCCCAAGAACTTCTTCCCTGCAGTTGAAAAGGGCTTGCGCGATTGTATCGCAGGCGGTCTTATTGCAGGCTACCCCATGGTAGGCATTAAGGCTTGTCTCCACGACGGCTCCTACCACCCTGTTGACTCATCTGAAATGGCATTCAAGATGGCTGCAAGAATCGCCTTCAAGGCTGCTATCCCTGAGGCATCTCCCGCAATCCTTGAGCCTGTTGGCACACTTAAGGCTTACGTTCCGGATGACAACCTTGGTGATATTATCGGTGACGTTAACAAGCGCCGAGGCAGAGTTCTTGGTATGGGACCTGCTGAGGAAACACAGACTCAGGAGCTTGTTGCAGAGGTTCCCATGGCAGAAATGAGCGACTTTGCTATTGCACTTCGTTCAGTAACTGCAGGCAGAGGCACGTTCACACTTGACTTTGCCCGCTATGAGGATGCTCCGCCCCACATTAAAGAAAAGGTTATCGCTGAAGCACAGCTTGAGGATGACGACGAATAAGATTAAAAAGCCCCGTTTACGGGGCTTTTTTAATTGCAAATGGCAAATTGCAATTGGCAAATTATGGGCGCAAGCGCAGATTATAAGCGCAAAGTGCAAAACGCAAAGCGCAAAGTGTCGGAACGCTTCGCGTTGATTATATTGCATTCGCGTGTACTAAGACTATTGTAAAAACAAACCCACCGTAGTGTACGCATTTATGCGTACTCGGGGTCACAACAAACCAAAAGATATGCGAAGCCTTACCTCCCTGCGCCGAGGGAGGGGGACCGTTGCCTTGGCAACGGTGGTGGGTAGTTCCGGTTACCTCTTGCCTTCTGTCGGATAATAGCGAAGCCTTATAATTACGGCGTAGCCCCGACACATTTTGCTTCAGCAAAATATATCACATTGCGTAAGCAATATATCACACGCGAAAGCGTATATCACAAATCCGTAAGGATTTATATCATTGCCGTGCACAGCAAGGCTATGTTCCACGTGGAACACTTTTATTTTTTATTTATTGAATTTTCCGTATTGAATAACGACCTTTTATATGCTATACTTATTCTATCTGTAAACAAAAACAAAGGACAGGAGAATTTCTATGAACTTAAAACAGAAAGCCATGGAAGGCGTTTCCAAGGTTAAAACCTATTGGAAAACTCCTATGGCAGGCCGCTATATGGCCTTCAAGGAAATTGCCGCATATTCAGGAGGCGGTATCGGTGCCTATATGATTATCACAATGGGCTCCGCTTGCTTGCTTTCATCAAACAACGTTTTGCTTTCAAGTGCATTGGGTATCGGCGCTACCGATATGTACATAATGTACCTTATTGCAGTTGTAGTAAACATTTTCCTCACAGGTGTGCGCGCAAACATCATTGACAACACACGTAACAAGGCAGGTAAGTACAGACCTTATATTGTTACAATGGCAATCCCCTCTGCTATTGCCTGTATCCTGACCGTTTGGTTCCCGTACAACCAGCTTCCCGTATGGCTTGGCGACGGAATGATTTTCGGTGAAGATATTGCATACGTTGCAAAGTGTGCCATTGTTATGGTGCTTAACCTGGTTATCCATTTCTTCTACTACTTCTTCTACGATGCATACGAAAACCTTATCCACGTGCTCTCTCCCAACTCACAGGAGCGTTCAGACGTTGCATCTATCAAGAGCGTTGTTTACTCCTTCGCTCCCACAGTAGTTAACCTTCTTACACCCATTATTGCACAGCATCTGTTCCACACAAACACAACAGATATCCGTGTTTACCGATTCCTTTATCCCATTCTTACAGTTCTCGGTATTCTCCTTTGTATTGTTGTTTACAAGCACACAGAGGAAAAAATCGTTCAGGCAAAGACACACGTTATCCAGATCCGCTTTATTGACGCTCTTAAGGCAGTTGCAAAGAACAAGTATTTCTGGATTATTTCACTTGCAGGCTGGCTTGGCTTCCTTGAGTCATCCTTCCTCAACATTCTTTCATGGCTTTACAACTATGCCGGTGCATGCTCAGGTACAGAGTACGGTATTATTGTAACAGTTTACGGTAACGCATCCCTCTGGGGTATGATTCTTGCTCCCTTCTGCATCAGAAAATGGGGTAAAAAGGCAGTTCTTATTGCAACAAACGCATTGAATATTGTATTCATCCTTATGCTTCTCCCCTTGGTTAAGGACGTTGCAATGGTTGCAATCTGGCTTGTTATGGGCTGTATGTACCTTAATGCTCTTATGGGCTCATTTGCACATATCCTTAATCCTTCTGTTCAGGCAGATATCCGTGACTATCAGCAGTACAAAACAGGTGAGCGTATCGACGGTATGTTTGCTGCAGTTGCAACAATCGGTACAGTATTGAACCTTGTTTTCTCATCTGTTCTTCCCATTGTTTACGAAAAGAGCGGTATTACAAATGCAAATGCAAAGCTTGTTACTGCAAGACCCGAAATTCTTAACAGAATGTTAGGCGACGGTAAAACCGTTGGTGAAATCCTTGCAGACCAGCTTGCAAATGGTCAGGATAACTACTCAAACCCCTACTCTGCACTTTACGATCCCGCAATTCTTACAGACCTTCTCAGACTTCTCATAGTTCTTTCTGCATTCGGTGCATTGATGAACGTTGTGCCCTACTTCTGGTATGACTTCAATGAGAAGAAGCAGAAATCTGTTGTTCGCGTTCTTAAAATCCGCGCTATGTTTGAGGACTACGGTAACGGCGTGCTTGATGACGGCAACCTTGTTGAGGCTGTTGACATTATCCGCAAGTCAAAGGAAATGGTTGTTGCCGAGCCCAAGGCAGTAAGCAAGAAATCCTATAAATCCATTAAGGATAAGGAGCAGAAAAAGCTTGCTAAGAAGGCTTACAAGGCAGAGCTTGAATATAACGAGGAAATTGAAATTGCAAAGTTTGTTTGCGACGAGCTTAACAAGTTCCAGTCACAGGCTCACATTTACAGCTACAATGCAAGTAAAGAAATTTTTGAAAAGGGCCTTGAAGGTATCAAGGATATGACCCTTGAGGAAATCAACAATGAAATTGCAGCTGCTAAAGCACTTCCCCGCTCAAATGCTGGCGAGAAGGAGCTTCGCAAGATTGCACTTGAAATTGCAAAAAATAAGAAAACTGCATACAAGACAATTCAGAAGTACTTTAAGGATTCCGAATTTGTAATGCCCAAATATTCTGACCTTCAGAAGCTTTATGACGAAGAGGATGCGCTCAATGCAAAAATGAAGGAGCTTAACCTCAGCATTAAGGATGCTAAGAAAGCCTTCTCAAACAATGCAAATGAAAAGAACGCCAAGCTTGTTCGTGAGCTTCAGAACAAGGCAAAGAAAACTCAGGCAAAGCTTAACGAGGCACGTAAGGCAAGCAAGGCAGAAAATGACAGACAGGCGCTCTTCTCAAGAGCTGCAAAGCCTTACCTTGATGCAAAGAAGGTTGTAGAGCAGTACGACAACTACAACCACTATGATGAAATCAACGCTCAGTACGAGGTTTCAAAATCTCGTCACGAAGCATTCCTTGCAAGAAAGGAAGCCGAGGCCCTCAGAAAGCAGAAAGAGGAAGACGCCCTCAATGCAAAAATAAAGGCTGAAAAGGCTGCTAAAAAAAGCAAGAAAAAAGTGAATAAATAATAGCCAAAAGCCCTTCGCTATGCGAGGGGCTTTTTGAATGCAAAATGCAGAATGCAAAATTATTGGGCACTGCGTGCGGCAATTATAATTGCAAATTGCAAATTTCGGAACAATACGCGTTGATTATATTGCTTTCACAAAGTCGAAGTAATGCGAAGCCTTATAGTGTTCGGAAGCGTAGCTTCCCCGAAACTGACCGAAGGTCAATATCACTATACAAAGTATAATATCACTGCGAAGCAATATCACTCACCGCAAGGTGAATATCACTGCCTTGCATAGCAAGGCTCTGTTCCACGTGGAACATTATGTTATGCGACAGTTGTTGTATTATTTGTCGTTTTTCCGATAATTGCCTTTATTTTACGACCATTTTGTTAATTTTCTATTAACTATGACCTGTTTTTTCTTTTCGCGAAATTCTTTCGGGGCTTCATGTGATATACTGTGCAGGTGCTTGGAAAGGGAGCCGCACCCGAGTACAGGCATTTAACTCTCCTCGGAGAGTTAACCCCTCCTCAAGTAGGTGCGCAGAGTGTTATACTCGTGCGCCGGGGAAAGCATTATCTGTGCCCACAGGTAATGCTTTTTCTCTTTTTATGGGCTGTGACACTATACGACGAATAATTTAATTAAAACAGACCATAATTAAATCAAACCAAAAGGAGGTTTAATTATGGAAGAAAAAAATAAAAGCAGCTCACCTGAAAACTCAACTCCCGAAATCCCCTCTAACAGTCCCCCACCTGAAGCACAGCCTGTCAAGGCCAGATCGGCAGGCGGCAGGGTAAGCGAAGACAGAAAGCACCGTCAGAGAATGAACGGAGTAAAAATTGCCTATGCCTTTGCATTGCTCCTTGCCTTTGGCGGAGCACTTGTGGCAAAGCTTGCAACGGAAAACAGCCTTGGCAATCTCAAGACACCTATTGAGGGCAATTACGTTACAATTACCTCAACCGCTGCCCCTACACAGCTGCAGACAGAGCCTGACTTTCAGGTACGACACAACGTTACAGACGTGCCCGACACCCGCGAAGCTACTGAAGCGCCAAGGACCGTAACCACAACACAGCAGGCCACAACACAGAGTGAATATGCAGTTCCCTACAAGGACTATTACACGTTGCCCCTTGGCACGGATATTCTTAAGGACTACAACCCTACCACACCCTCATACAATGCAACAATGGGTGACTGGCGCACTCACGGCGGAGTTGACTTCAAGGGACCCGACGGCTCACAGATTAAATCAATTGCAGCAGGTACTGTCACAGATATTGCCGACGACCCTATGTACGGCACGGTAATTACCATTGACCACGGCAATGAGGTTGTAGCAAAATACTGCGGACTTAACAAGGACGTTACCGAGGTAAGCGAGGGCGACAAGGTGAAAAGCGGTCAGCTCCTTGGCTATCTTGGTGAAATTCCCTGTGAAAAGGCAGACGTGAGCCACCTGCACCTTGAGGTGTATTACAAGGGCGAAAACGTTGACCCGTTATCACTTATGAATAAATAATTCCAATAAAGAAATAAGGACAGGAAGCAAGGATTAACTCCTTGTTTCTTGTTTTTTTAACCAAATAAACGCTACCGCATTTATGTAAACATACCAAAAAAATTGACTTTTGTTGACATTATTGCTTTTATGGACTATTATTCACTTATATTATTATAAAAAAGGATGATAGTAATGAAAAAAGGCATTATATCAAAGGTGCTTATTATTGCATTTGTTATCGCCTTCGGTGTGCTTTGCGCATGCACAGGCTCAATAACATCTCCCGTAGGCACTCTTTGGTCATTGTTCCCCCCTGTTGTAGCTATCGGCCTTGCACTTATCACTAAAGAGGTTTATTCTTCACTCTTTATCGGTATTGTAATGGGCGGTTTGCTTTCTTCAGGCTTCAACCCCATTCATACAGTTGACTCTGTTGTAACAGACGGTATCACATCTGCAGTTTCAGGCAGTGCAGGTATCTTCGCATTCCTCGTAATGCTTGGTATCGTGGTTGCACTTCTTAACAAGGCAGGTGGCTCAAAGGCTTTCGGCGACTGGGCATCCAAGCACGTTAAGACAAAGGTTGGCGCATCTATCGCAACCTTCCTTTTCGGTGTGCT
>JAGBTL010000090.1 GCA_017631355.1 Clostridia bacterium | reverse complement strand
ATAGATACAAATTATTATAAAAAATTAAATGAACTTTATGGTAGGTAATATTATGGCACAGTTAAAAGATATAACATTATTTTTACTTGATATGGATGGAACTGTTAATTTAGGCTATGACCCTATTGACGGTGCAAAGGAATTTTTGGAAACCCTCCTTGAGCAGGGCAAAAACTTCATTTTCCTTACAATCAACTCATCCAAGAGCAAGCTTGACTACGTTGAAAAAATGCGATCTCTCGGCTTCCCCTGTGAGGAGGACAACGTTTTCACCTCCGGTATGGCGGCAGGAATGTTCCTTGAGGAAAACAAAAAGGGCAGCAGAGTTTACGTTTGCGGCACTCGTTCACTTGTTAATGAGCTTGGCAATTATGACGTAGATATTGACCCCACAGGCGAAAACGCCGATACAGTCCTTTTAGGCTACGATACAGAGCTTGACTACAAAAAAATCCGTACTGTGTGCGACCTTCTTGACGGTGGCGCAGACTACTACGCAACAAACATTGATATGGTTTGCCCCATTGAGGGTGGCAGATACCTTCCCGACTGCGGCAGCTTTGCCGATATGTTTGAGCAGGCGGTCAAAAGGCGTCCCCGCTTCCTTGGCAAGCCTGACCGCACAATGATTGACATAATTGCAAAGGCACAGGGCGTGCCCTATGAAAACATTGCAATGGTTGGTGACCGCATTTATACAGACGTTAAAACAGGCATAAACGCAGGTGTTACCTCAATTCTTGTCCTTTCTGGTGAAACCACAATGGAGGACTACAAAAAGTCAGACATTAAACCCGATTATATCCTTGATTCTGTTAAGGATATTCTTGATGCTATAAAGTGAGGTGTGCTACGATGAAAAAATTCATAAGCATTTTAACTGTTATCACGTTACTGCTTTCAATGGGTGCCTTGAGCCTTACCGCCAGCGCTCTTATTGATGCAGACATTGTTTACGGTGACCTTAACGGTGACGGCAAGGTTGACCTTAACGATGCTATCGGTGTTCTTGAGGCGGCAGCAGGACTCAACTCAATTTCTGACCCTGCAGTTGTAATGCGTGCCGATATAAACAGCGATGGCGCAATCACAATTTACGATGCACGTCAGATTCTCCGTGGCAGTGCAGGGCTTACAAATCTTCAGCCCTCAGGTGCCTTCAGCGGCTTTGAGGGAGATGAAACCTTCCAGACACCTGACCAGGCAATTGCGGTTTTCAACACTCTGCTTAACAGCGTAAAAACAGACAAGCCGGGCTTTATCCGCAGCGAGGACGTTGACGTTATCAACTTCGGAATTAAGGAGCTTAACTTTGTCGGCATCAACTTCGGCAGCTCAACTGAAAGCGTTTCAAATATGATTCGTGATATGATTGTTACCGAGTCAGAGCCGGAAATGGCACAGACAGTTATTAAGGGTCAGAATTGTGACAATGCAATGTCAGCCGAAACAGAAACCTATGTTTCAAGGCTTAAGGAAAGCGACGTTTACGGCGTTAAGGCAGATTTCAATCAGGAAACAGGTATTATTACCATTCAGATTGCACTTGCTGACTGCGAAATTGCAAACGTCAGCCAGACGGCCTATGCAGACGTTTTCAGCCCCGTTATTCTTCAGGAAAATTCTGAAAGCATAGTTGAAAACATTTTCGGTGCAAACACCTTTGAGGATGCCCGCAGAAAGGAACTGAAGAACGCAGTTCTTACAGTTGTAATTGACAGCGCAACCACACAGGTTATGTCATATTCAACAACCTACGAAACACACATTTATCTTGAAAATTCAACCTTCGGTATTAACTCAACACTTTCTGCAAAGCTTAGGGGCGTTGAGTATGCAACAAGAATTACCGTTACCTACGATGATTTCCAGTGGTAATATAACGGGGACAGCCCCAAATCGAGGAGTGTATAGTATGAAAAAATATGTTTTGGCACTTGACCAGGGTACAACTTCATCACGTACTATTGTTTTTGACAAAAAGGGTCGCATTGTGTGCAAGGCTCAGTATGAGTTTGAGCAGATTTACCCCAAAACAGGTTGGGTGGAGCACAATCCTTATGAAATCCTTGATTCACAGCTCAGGTCATTGAGCACAGCCCTTATGCAGGGCAAAATTGACCCCAAGGAAATTGCGGCAATTGGTATCACAAATCAGCGTGAAACCACAATCCTTTGGGACAAGGAAACAGGCAAGCCTGTTTACAATGCTATTGTGTGGCAGTGCCGTCGTACAGCCCCCATCTGCGAAAAGCTTAAGGAGCAGGGGCTTGAGGGTTACGTTAAGGAGCATACAGGACTTCTCATTGACGCTTACTTCAGCGCAACAAAAATCAAATGGATTCTTGACAATGTGCCCGAGGCACGTACACTTGCCGCAGAGGGTAAGCTGCTTTTCGGTACGGTTGAAACGTGGCTTATCTGGAACCTTACAAACAAGCAGGTTCACATTACCGACTACAGCAACGCTGCAAGAACAATGCTCTTTGACATTGAAAAGCTCTGCTGGGATGAGCACCTTTGCTCACAGCTTGGCATTCCCATGAGCATTCTCCCCGAGGTAAGGGAGAGCAGTGCTATTTACGGCTACGTCAGCGATGCACTTCCCGGACTTAAAAACCTTGCAGGCATTCCCATTTCAGGTGCTATCGGCGACCAGCAGGCAGCCCTTTTTGGTCAGGCATGCTTCAAGGCAGGTCAGGCAAAGAATACATACGGTACAGGCTGCTTCCTGCTTATGAACACGGGCGACAAGCGCATTCACTCCAAGAACAGCCTTATTGAGGGTATTGCATGGGGCATCAACGGCAAGGTTACCTATGACCTTGAGGGTAGTGCCTTTAATGCAGGCTCGGTTATCAAGTGGCTTCGTGATGAGCTCCGTCTTATTTCAGAGCCAAGCGAGTGCGACTTCCTTGCAGAAAGCGTAAAGGACGCAAACGGCATTTATCTTGTGCCGGCATTTACAGGCCTTGGCGCTCCCTATTGGGATATGTATGCCCGCGGCTGCGTGGTTGGACTTACACGTGGCACAAATCGTGCACACTTTGCAAGGGCGGTCCTTGAAAGCATTGCGTATCAGGTAACCGACCTTGTTGAGGCAATGCAGAAGGACAGTAACATTATTTTAAGTGAAATGCGCGTTGACGGTGGCGCATCTGTAAGTAATATTCTTCTGCAGATTCAGTCAAACCTTATTTCATCCAAGGTTAACCGTCCCAAGCTTGT
>JAGBTL010000089.1 GCA_017631355.1 Clostridia bacterium | reverse complement strand
GAGGTGGTAACTCCTGCAGAAAAGCTTGTACTGCAGAACAAGGCAAAAACAGTTACCTATCTCGCTCCCGAAACGGCTTCTGCGGTGGATGAAATGCTCCGATTTGTTGTTGAAAACGGCTATGGTGACGGCAGATTTGAGGGTCTTTCAATGTGCGGCAAAACAGGTACTGCAGAGGTTGAGGACGGCAAAAGCCCTCACTCCTGGTTTGTGGGATATTCCAAAAACCCTAAGTGCCCGATTGCTGTTGTGGTTATTGTTGAAAATGGCGGTTGGGGCTCCGAAAATGCCTTGCCTATAGCATCGTACATTATGTCCGAGATATATAAAACAATGGCGTAGCTTAACATTAATTTAACAATATATTACAGCATCTTTTTGTTGACTTGTCTGTTATAATGTTGTAAAATATGTTCTATATGTAAAAAATATTGAAAGGCTGAATTAAATGAGCTTTATTGAATTTGACTCTGTTTACAAGAGATATAAAATGGGTGAGGTTGTTATCAACGCAGCCGATGGCGTAACCTTTAACGTGGAACAAGGTGAGTTCTGTATTGTTGTTGGTGCCAGCGGTGCAGGTAAAACAACCGTTCTTAACATTCTTGGTGGTATGGATGATTGCGACGACGGTAAAGTCCGCGTTGCAGGTGACCTTATCAACGAATATGACAGCAAGCGCCTTATTGAGTACAGACGCTTTGACGTTGGCTTCGTTTTCCAGTTTTACAACCTTGTGCCCAATCTTACAGCCCTTGAAAACGTTGAGCTTGCAACACAGATTGGCACAAAGGCGCTTAGCCCTGCCAAGGTGCTTGAGCGAGTTGGTCTTGGTGAGCGTCTTAATAACTTCCCTGCGCAGCTTTCAGGTGGTGAGCAGCAGCGTGTGTCTATTGCACGTGCTCTTGCCAAAAACCCAAAGCTCATGCTTTGTGACGAGCCCACAGGTGCTCTTGACTACAATACAGGTAAACAGATTCTCAAGCTTTTGCAGGATACAAGCCGTGAAACGGGTATGACCGTTATAGTTATCACTCATAACCAGGCAATCACACCTATGGCTGACAGAGTTATCACAATGAAGAGCGGACGAGTTGTTGATATCACAACAAACGAAAATCCCGTATCTGTTGACGATATTGAATGGTAAACTATCTTTGAAAGGATAATTAAAAAATGACAAGTGCCTATATTACAGATAGTTTCCGTTCCATAAAGCGTTCTGTAAGTCGTTTTATATCGATTATCGCAATCGTTGCTCTTGGTAGCGGACTTTTCTGTGGTTTGAATGCCGTCGGTCCTGATATGATTGATACGGCAGACCAATATTATAGTGAATACAACCTGATGGATTTGCGCTTGCAGTCTTATCTCGGTCTTTATGAGGAGGACCTTGAAAAGGTGCGCGGTCTTGAGGGCGTTGAATCCGTTATGGGTGTTAAGTTTGTGGACGGCTACGTCCAGACACCTAACGACAAGGGTGAGTACGAGGGTATCGTTGATATCGACGGCTCCGAGCTTACAATCAGGGTAACGGGGCTTGACCTTATGAGTGCCGTTAACTTTGAAAACGGTGCTGATGACCCCAATTACATCAACCGTCTTGATTGTGACCTTACAGTGGGCAGATATCCTGAATCCTCCGATGAGTGTGTGGTTACCTGCAGCGGTCTTACCACTCCAGAGCAGTTCAAGATTGGCAGTACAATCCGTGTTACAGGTGACGATGAGGATATCAGATATTACCTCAAGCACAATGAATTTAAAATTGTTGGTATTGTAAAAACTCCCTATTGGGTTTCTTACGAGCGTGGTGTTACTACCGCAGGTAGCGGTAAGCTTGGTGACTTTATATACGTTAATAACGATGCCTTTACCGAGAATATCACATATTACAGTGAGGCATACATAACCCTTGAGGGCGCAGATAATTTCACCGCTTACAGTGAGGAATACGACGAGTACGTTGAGTCTATGCAGCAGCGGATTGCCGAGGCTTCTGAGCAGTTCTCAGCAGAGGCGCGTTCAAGGCTTATTATCGGTCTTCCTCAGAAGGTTGCTTCTGCAAAGCAGCAGATAGACAAGGCAGAGGCTACCGTTGGCGTACAGCTCACCGAGGGTAAAAAACAGCTTGAAGAGCTTCGTCAGCAGGAAAAGACAGGTGCACAGCAGCTTGCCGATGCACAAAAAACAATGGATGAAGAATATGCCAAGGTTCAGGCACAGCTTCAGGACGGTAGCAATCAGTACGTTAACGCCGTCAATGAATATAATGCAAAGGTAACGGCAGTTTCACAGGGACAGGCTGACCTTGCTATGAAGCAGACTGAGTATAATACCAAAAAGGCGCAGGCAGAGGATGCTCGTTCACAGCTTAACAAAGCAGCAATTGAGCTTACTGTTGCCGAAAAGGAAATTCAATATACTGAAACACTTATTACAACAACTCAGGATACCTTGCAGACACTCAGAAGTAATCAGGCAGTGTCGCAGGAGGATCTTCACCTTGACGCTATTGCTGAAAGATTAAAGGAAACCAACCCTGAGCTTGCACAGATTCTTCTTTCTGCATCAAACCTTACCGCGCAGGGTATGGCAGCCGATGCTATTGTTGAGGTTGACCAGCTTCTTGACCAGTATCAGTCAGAGCTTCTTATTGCTAAGGATCAGTATGCTGCAGGCAAAATAGAGTATGAAACAAAAAATGCGGAGTGTACTGCTGCAGAGCAACAGCTTGCTAATGCAAAGGTTCAGCTTGATGCAGCGGAAAAACAGCTTAAGGACGCGGAAAAGCAGTTAGAAACCTTTAAGGAAAAAATTCAGTCAAGCGGTAATGAGCTTCAGTTCAGCTCTATTGAAGCACAGAATAAATATATGGTGGCACAGGCAACACTTGCCCTTAAGATGTCACAGTATCAGAACATTAAGGCAACCATAGCCGAAGCAGAGGCAAAAATCAAGGAAGCCGAAGCTCAGGTAGAGGAAAAAATCGGTGTAGCACGAACAGGCTACAATAAGGGCTCAGCTCTTATTGAAAACATTAACGACAACGTGGGCTGGTCAGTATACACCCGCCACGACAACCCCGGTTACACAGGCTACGGTCAAGCAGCGGAAAATATGGTAAGGCTTGCATATATTTTCCCCACATTCTTCTTTATTGTTTCAACAATGGTTTGCCTCACAACCCTTACACGAATGGTTGAGGAGGAGCGAACACAGCTTGGTACACTCAAGGCGTTGGGTTACTCTAACAAAATGATTGCAGGCAAGTATATTCTTTATTCATCACTTGCAAGCTTTATCGGTATTGTTATGGGTGTCGTTTTCGGATTTGCGGTTGTGCCGCGTGTGTTGTTTGCCGCATGGTGTATAATGTACGAGATGCCGGATATCATAGCAACCTTTATGCCTCTATATATGATTCTCGGTATTATTATCGCAATGGGTACAACAATCCTTGCGGCATACCTTGCTTGCCGTAAGGAGCTTAAGGATGTTCCTGCAGTTCTTATGCGACCCAAGCCTCCCAAGGCAGGTAAGCGAGTATTCCTTGAAAAGGTCGACTTCATTTGGTCAAAGCTCAGCTTTACAGGTAAGGTTACCGTACGTAACCTGTTCCGTAACAAAAAGCGATTTGCGGTTACCGTTATCGGTATTGCAGGCTGTACAGCACTTCTTCTTGCGGCTTGCGGTCTGCGCGATGCGGTCAGCGGTGTTATTGATAACCAATACGGTGAGGGCACGGGTGTTAACCAGTATGACCTTCAGGTTGTTCTTAAAGACGGTCAGACAAGCTTTGCCGACAGTCAGCTTGTAAGTGAAATCAGCGCGCTTGATAATGTTGATGCTTCAATGCTTGGCTGGTTGAAGGTTTGTAAGGGCTATTCCGACAGAACAGATGCAGAGGTTGAGGTTGATGTGCTTGTCCCCGAATCACCCGCTATGTTCAGTAAGTTCGTTAACCTTATGGATGGCAAAAAAATCATTCCCCTTACGGATGAGGGCGCAGTCATCACCAAGAAGCTAGCAACTAAGACGGATACAAAAATCGGTGATCTTATCACAGTTTCGTGGACAGAGGGCGCACGTACGGTGGCTCATACTGTAAAGGTAACGGGTATAGTTGATAACTACGCCTTCCATTACGTTTATATGACACCGGCATATTTCCAATCTGTGACAGGAAGTACCTTAGAGTATAATAATATGTTCTGTCAGATTCCTAACAATATAGAGCAGGGTGCAAAGCTTCAGCTCGAAAAGGAAATCAATGAGATTGATGGTGTTAACGGATCTGTTTATACAACAGTTGTTATTGACAACTTCAACAACATCATAAATACTCTTAACCTTGTTATTATTCTGTTTATGATTGCAGCTATGGCTCTTGCTATTGTTGTTCTTTACAACCTGAATAACATCAACGTAAATGAGCGAGTACGTGAGCTTGCAACCCTTAAGGTTCTTGGCTTCTATAACGGTGAGGTTTCTGCATACATTTATCGTGAAAATATTTTCCTGACCTTGATAGGTGTGGTTGCAGGTCTTTTGTTAGGCATACCGCTTAACATTGCAGTTGTTGGTATTGTTGATATTGATACCCTTACATTTAAAACAGACCTTGAGCCTATGAGCTTCATTATAGCAATGGTATTCACTATATTGTTTGCAGTTGTAGTTAACTTTATTATGCACTTCAAGCTTAAGAAAATCAGTATGGTTGAATCGCTTAAGTCTGTAGAATAAAAAAATTCCCTGAATTGAGTAAATCAATTCAGGGAATTTTTTGTAAGCTTATAAATTATTTTTTGCGTAAAACTGTTTTGTTTTGCACGAGCCGTTAATGTAAATGTTTGCACAGAATTTAGCAAGCTCGTGGGGAGGGATTTTCATGCCCTCGTCCATCCAGTCAATTACAATACCAACCATTGCAGTGAGAATAAAGTTGGTTGAGTAACGGGCAGGGTTGGTGTCGTCGTAAACATCCTTGGAGTTTGGAATGTTGTTAAGCATCAAAATACGAATCTGCTTGTAAAGCTGGTTGTTTGCGTCGTTGTTTATAATAAAACGAACAAGGGTTTCGTGCTCCTGACAATACAAAAGCAGTCTTTCGCAGTATTCTGTAAAGCCCTCAATTGTTGCGATTGATGAGGTTGACTCGTTGATAATCTCCTTGAATGCCTGATATGATTCGTTCTGAATCTGCTGAAGCATATCAAGGAGGTCTGTATAGTAAAAGTAAAAGGTGGCTCTGTTAACGTCCGCAAGGGTCGTAAGCTCTGTAACCGAAATCTGGTTAATGGGCTTGCTCTCCAAAAGTGTGAGCAGGGCATCGCGGAGTGCCTTTTTAGTCCTTTTAACTCGTCTGTCAGTATTATTTAAACGGCGTTTTTTGTCAGTTGCCAAAAATACCACATCCTTATAATAAACATCACTTGTTGTTTATCATTCTACCATATAATTTCTCATTTGGCAATATAAAAGCAGAAATATCTTTAGGATATTTCTGCTTTTGTGTTATTTCATTTTTTATAAGTAGAAGTTTTGTGTACCGTAGTATTGATAGGTTGAGCCGGGTACAATGGCAATTCCTACTCCGAAATATTTGTAAAAATCAAT